>NZ_JBHVKW010000027.1:0-74627 GCF_042797905.1 Amycolatopsis sp. NPDC057786 | reverse complement strand
CTCCTTCCCTCGGCTGAGCCGAGGGAAGGAGGCCTTCACGCGCGTTGCGAAAGTGGCTTTCGCAACGTCAGCGGCCTGCCCAGGCCGTCTGGACGCATGTCGCGAAAGCCACTTTCGCGACGCCTGATGTCCCGAAAGTGGCTTTCGCGACACCCCCAGCGCAAGCGCCCGGGTGAAGGGCCCTCACGCGCCCGGACGGCACAGCACCGGATTCGCCAGCTCCGCGCACGGCCGGTGCCCATGCGACCGGACGATGTCCTTGCCGACCTGATTCGTCAGGTACCGCAGGAAGCTCGCGAGGAGCGAGTCGGCCTTCGGCTCGCCGAACGTGTACGCGTACTCGGTCTCCCAGAACGGGTACGCCGCGTGGATCGCGCCCTCCAGCGTCGCCTGGTGGCCGTCGATCCGCACCGGCAGCACGTCCTCGCGTTTCGTGGCCGCGCCCAGTTCGCTGTAGCCGAGCGCGCCCGGCACCCGCGACACCGCGTCGAGGACGTCGCTGGTGGACGGCTTCGCGCACCGCACCGTTCCCGGCTGGGCGCCCGGCGCCGGTTTGAGACAGTCGTCGGAGTTGTCGCCGGGTTCCCGCTTGCCCGCCAGGATCCGGGCCTCGAACGTCCGCCGCGTGCCGGAGTCGGAATGCCGGTCGACGAGCCGGACCGGTTGGTCCTTGCCGCCGATCTCCCGCCAGTTCGCGATCTTGCCGTCGTAGACGTCCCGGATCTGCGCGAGCGAAAGATCCTGGACGCCCGCCTCCTTGTTGATCACGAGCGTGAACAGCGAGAACGCCACCGGACGCGGCAGCAGCTGCGGATAGCCCTCGCCCTTCGCGCCGTCGGAAAACGCCAGCGTGCCGTCGTTCGCCGCCTGGTTCAGGCTCCCGAGCCCTTCGGCGCTCCCCCGGCTGTCGAAGACGAACGACGCGCCTGGGCACGTCTTCGTGTACGAAGCCGTCGCTTCCTTGAGCACCGGCGCGAAGGCCGTCGATCCGGTGATCGTGAGCTTCCCGGACGCGCAGTCCAGCGGCGGCGGCTTCTCGTCGAAGAACAGCGACCGGGTCAGCTGGAAGATGCTGACCACGACGAGGAAGAGGATCAGCGCCATCACCGAACCCGTCGGCCCGGTGCGGCTCTTGGTCTCGCGGAGACTGCCGCCCTTGATCTCGCCGATGACCTGGGGATCGTCGAAGGCGTCGGGCGAGCCGTTGGGGACGCGGTCGAGCACGGCGAGGATCTTGTAGTGCGCGCCGCGGTTCAGCGGCACCCTCGGCAGGTCGATCACCCCGGCGGGCCGTTCGGGGTTCTCGTCACGCGCGCCGAACCCGGAGTCGTCACCGAAGCATTCGTGCAGATGCGGCGAGCTGAGTTCGGTCACCACCATCCCGGCCACGGTGCGGCCGGGGAACTTCACGCGGATGCCGACGCGATCGTTCTCGTTGACCGCGTAGTCGTCGGTGTCGATGTCGGTGGTGCCGTTGTTCTCGATGCGCAGCAGCACGAACGACGGGTCGACGAGCCGTTCGCCGTTCTCGTGCTGGAGTTGCGCGAGCGCGTCGGCCGTCGGCGCGAACCCGCGCCCGGACGCCGTCGGGGTGTCCATCTGCACGCGGTAGCCGAGCCGTTTGCGGCCGACGAGCACGAACTCCCACAGGAACGCGACGGCCGGGACGCCGATCCCGGCCACCGCGAGCAGGACGTCCCAGGGAAAGCCTTCCAAGACCAGCCTCCAGGTTCGGGGTATCGAACCTATGGCTCATCCCGGCGGGGGACGGCGGACTTCAGCCAGTGTTCACCGGCCGTCCGCGAAGGCGTAGTCGTCGAGGTCGAAGAACCGGCTCGTCACCATCGTTTCCAAGGTGGGCGAGGCGCGGAAGGGCACGTCCCCGTTCGCGTCGAAGTAGTAGCTGTTGGCAAGGGAACAGCTGTCCTGGAAGAAGACCTGGTGCTTGCGGCGGTCCAGCATGCTCCGGAAGTACCGGTCGTTGGCCTCGTTCGTGACCTCCACGCGGGTCGCGCCGGTCTTCCTGGCGTTGCGCAGACACCGGATGATGTGCGCCGTCTGCGTCTCGATCAGGTTGAAGTACGAGGAACCGTTGTAGCCGTACGGCCCGAGAATGGTGAAGAAGTTCGGGAAACCGGGCACGCTGACGCCCTGGTAGGCCTGGAACCGGTTCTCCGCCCAGAACTTCTCCAGATCGGCGCCGCCGGATCCGCGCACGGTGAAGGCGGGCATGTTGCCCTTCTCGAACACCTTGAACCCGGTCGCCAGCACCAGGACGTCGACGGGGTGTTCGGTGCCGTCGGTGGTACGCACCCCGGATTCGGTGATGGCGTCGATGGCCGTGGTCTCCAGCGTGACGTCGTCCCGGTTGAACGTCTGGAGGTACTCGTTGGAGAAGCTCGGCCGCTTGCACCCCAAGGCATAACGCGGCGTGAGCTTCTCGCGGGTCACGGGGTCCTTCACCGCCCGGCGCAGATGCGCGCGCCCGATCCGCTCCCCCGCGCCCGCGGTCGGCAGGAGGTTGTGGAAATGCGCGGCCAGCGGGAAGGTCACCTCGACGAGTGCCTGGCTGGCCAGGCGGGACACCAGTTTCGCGCCCGGCAACCGCCGCAACGCGAGCCGTGCCGTCCGCGGTAGGACGGCGTCGGGTTTGGGCAGGCACCAGATCGGCGTGCGCTGGAACACCGTCAGGTGACCCGCCTCCGGTGCGATGGACGGGATCACCTGCACGGCCGAGGCCCCGGTGCCGACGACGGCGACGCGTTTGCCCCGCAGGTCGACGGAGTGGTCCCAGCGCGCGGTGTGCATGACCGTGCCACGGAAACCGTCGAGCCCGGCGATGTCCGGCGGTTTCGGCTGGGTGAGCACGCCGGTCGCGCCGACGACGAACCGTGCCGTCATCGACCAGCCGTCGGCGGTCTCCAGGCGCCACAAGTGCGTTTCGTCGTCGAAGGTCGCGGAGACGACCTTGCTGCCGAGGCGCGTGCGGCGGCGGATGTCGTACTTGTCGACGCAGTAGTCGGCGTACGCCTTCAGCTCGCGGCCGGGCGCGTAGACGCGCGACCAGCCGGAGATCTGCTCGAACGAGAACTGGTAGCTGAACGACGGGATGTCGACGGCGACACCGGGATAGGTGTTCCAGTGCCAGGCGCCGCCGACGCCGTCGCCCTCTTCCAGCATCAGGAAGTCCTCGAAACCCGCCTTGTGCAGCAGGATCGCGGCACCGATACCGGAGAATCCCCCGCCGATGATCGCGATCTCGTGGTCCGGCTTCATGCGGGAAGTCCTTCCTTGGCGAACAGCGAACTGGCGCCGAGCACGACGACGTCCGCCTGATGCTCGATACCTTCGGCGGTGCGGATGCCGTCGGGCGCGAAGGCGTAAACCGGCCACGTGATGAGCTTGCACCCGGGCCTTGTGAGCGCACCGTAGTAGCCGAGACCGGGCGCCGTCCGCCGCGAGCCGAAGCGTCGGTCAGGTGTCAGGAGCCTGCGGATCCAAGGGTCTTTCACCTGCCAGCGCAGGAAAACCCGGGCGACGGTGATGCCGAGGACCTTCGGGCCGGGGACCGGCATCGGCACCACCCAGTCGGGTTCTTCCTGGAACACCTTCACCGACCGCGCGGTGGCCGCCACTTCGGGCACGATCTGCGCCGCCTCGCGGCCGGGCGCGACCACGGCCACCCGCTGCCCGGAGAAGTCGTGCCCGAACCACTCGGTACCGCGCAGCACCTCGCCCCGGAAGTCGCCGAGGCTCATGACGCGACCGGTTCGTGGGTGATCTCCTCGGTCCACGACTGCGGCTTTCCCAGCAGCCGCGCGGGGATCAGGCGGGTCACCTTCACCATCGGGTCGGCGAGCAGCCGGTGGTAGACGTGCGAGCGGTCGACGATCATCGCCGCCTGCGCCTTGAGCACGTGGTACGCCGGGATGCGTTTGGTGAACTCGCCGCGGCCGCCGATGGCGGAGAACCGCTTCACGGCGTTGTACAGCTTCTTCTCCGGCAGGCCCATCGCGACGATGTTGTCCCGCATCTTGTTGATCAGCGGGACGAACACCACGATCAGGCCGAGGACGATCTGCGGTTTCAGCGAGCCGACGGACTCGGTGAGCAGCTTGGTCGTGGAGCCGGCACCGATCAGCTCCAGCACCTCGAAATCGGCCGTGATGTGCCGGGACTCGTCGGAGTTGATATGCCGGAACACCTGGTGGCACACCGGATCGGAGACCTCTTCCAGCAGGAACTTCACCAGTGCGCCGTCCAGCGCGCATTCCAGCAGCGGGATGAGCGTGGCCAGCGCCGTCAGCGGGAGCGTGTCGCCGTAGTCGTCGAGGACCTTGATGGCAAGCTTGACGTTGATGTTCGGCTCGGGCATCGAACCGTGCTCGTCGAGCATGCCCCAGCGTTTCATCAACGCCAGTTCCGCGTTGGCGTGCTTCTGTTCCTCCGCGTGGAAGTAGCGGTAGATCTCCTGGATCACCGGGGTCGGCGCCTTCTTGGCCAGCGACGCGAACCCGCGGGCGCCGACGTGCTCGATCCACACGAGATCGGCCATGAACGGCCGCATCTTGGCGCGGAGTTCGTCGGTCATCGTCTCGGCGCCGGGCGCGTCCCAGTCGATGTCGGCCAGCGACCACTGCTTGTCCTTGATGGTCTGGAGCATGGCGTCGAAGTCGTAGGCCATCACTTCTCCTTTCCGGCGGGCAGGAACCGGCCGAGCAGACCGGCGACCCGCGTGTACGGGACGGGCACGAACCGCTTGGCGTGCCACAGAAGCTGGGCGTCGGGCTGCGGCACCACGTACAGGCGCCCGCGATCGTGGGCGTCGAGTGTCATCCGCGCGACGCGCTCCGGCGAGAACCCGACCACGTCGGAGACCCGCTGCGCGAGCCCGCGTGCGCCGTCTTCGATGAGTTCGCCGCCGAAGATGTTGGTGCGCACGAAGGTCGGGCACAGCACGGTGACCGCGACGCCGGTGCCGGACAGTTCGGCGGAGAGGGTCTCGGAAAGGCTGACGACGCCGGCCTTGCTCACGTTGTACGCGGCCATCCTCGGCGCGGCGGTGAAGCCTGCCGCCGAAGCGACGTTGATGACGCCGCCCGTCTTCGCCGCGCGCATGGCGGGGACGAAGGTGTGGCAGCCGTGGATCACGCCCCAGAGGTTCACGCCGAGGGTGCGTTGCCAATCGGACAGTGGGCTCTCCCCGACGAGCTTGCCGCCGGCGCCGATCCCGGCGTTGTTGACGACGAGGTCCGGCTCGCGGCCGAACCAGGAGCGCGCCTGGCTCGCCAGGTCCGCGACTTCGTCCACATCGGACACATCGCAGGCGATGGCGACCGCGTCCTTGAGCGTCTTCGCGGTTTCTTCGGCCGCTTCGAGGTCGATGTCCGCGCAGACGACCCGGCTGCCGCGCCGGACGAGCTCGGCCGCGATCGCCCGCCCGATCCCGCTTCCCGCGCCGGTGACGACGGCGTGTGCTCCATGAGTCCGTTGCGTCATGCCGCCCTCACGATCGCCGGAAGGTTTCCGGTGAGGAAGCGGCAAGCCCGCTCCATCGCCGGGCCCGCTTCGGGAATGAAGCGGGTCAGTGCCTGGAAGACGTGCATCTGGCCGGGGACCACTTCGAGTTCGCAGTCGGCTCCCGCGCGGCGGAGCGCCCTGGCGAGTTCGATGGCGTCCGCCGCGAGCATCTCCAGCCCGCCCGCCTGGATGATCGTCGGCGGGAAACCCTTGATGTCGTCGAAAGCGAATCTCAACCGCGTCGACGCGAGGTCGGCGTCCACTGTGTACAGACCGACCAGCCGCGCGGCCGCGGCGGCGGAGATCATCGGATCCGGGCTCATGCGTTCGCGTTGGGCGGCCAACGAGAACGTCACGTCGAACAGCGGCGAGAAGAGGGCAAGCGCGGCAGGCGGCGCTTTTCGTTCCCGGAGCAGCTGCGCGGCGAGATCGACCGCGAGATGCCCGCCCGCGGAGTCACCCGCGACGAGGATCCGCCGGTATCCCTGGTCGAGAAGCCGGTCGTAGGCCGCGCGGACGTCGTCGGCGGCGCACGGGAACCGATGCCCGGGCGCGAGACGGTATTCGCAGGCGAAGACCGGCAGTCCGGTACCGGCGGAGACCCGGGTGGTCAGCCCGCGATGGGTGCGCGGCGAGCAGAGCGCGTAACCGCTGCCGTGGATGTACAGGACCACGGCGTTGCCCTCGGTCACCTCGGGCGCGCGGACCCACTCGCCGCGGATGCCGGGCTCGACGCGGCTTCCCTTCAACGGCGGCGAAGCCAGCCACAGACTGCTCGCGATGAAGGCGCGGGAGAAGGCGACGCCCGCCCGGTTCGCCGGGATCGCGTTGGCGATCGGCCGTACGAAAGCGGACGTCAGCGCGGCGGCCAAACCGGGACGCAGGCCATTCTGCGGTCGCATGCCCTCAGAATGAATCCGAGGGCACCTGCTGTCAAGATGGGGAGGTGACCGCGTCCCGCCGCTACAGCGGCAAGACCGCCGACGAACGCCGCGCCGAACGACGGCTCGCCCTCCTCGGCGCCGCACTCGACATCTGGCAGGAACAAGGCTGGGCGGCGGTCACCATGCGGGGCGTCTGCGCGCGGGCGAACCTGACCGACCGGTACTTCTACGAGAGCTTCGCGAACCGCGACGCGCTGCTCGCCACCGCTTGGGAACAGGTCCGCGACGAGACCCTGCGGATGGTCCTCGACGCCGTCGCCGCCCACGTCGAGCGACCGGCCCTGGAGCAGCTCCGCGCCGCCGTCGACGTCGTCGTGCACCACGTGCAGGAAGAGCCGGCGCGCGCTCAGATCCTGTTCGGCGACCACTCGGGCAGCGCGGTGCTGGAGCAACTGCGGCGGCAGACCGTCCAGGAGACCACCGGCCTGCTGATCGAACTCGCGCGGCCGCATCTGAAGCCGGACGTGGACGGGCTGGAGTTCCGGGTGAACGTCCTGCTGGGCATCGGCGGCTTCGTGGAGATCATGCTCGCTTGGCGCTCCGGCCTGCTCGACGCGGACGCGGACACGCTCGTCGGCCACCTCACCGGAGTGGGCACCTCACTGTCGCGGATGTTCCTCAAGGGTGACACCAACGGGTGAATTTCGGGGCGAGCCCCGCCGCCTTCCCGGAAACGACTCAGGGCCCCATCCGGAGTGTCCGAATGGGGCCCTGACCTGCGGAGCCGCCTAGGGGAATCGAACCCCTGACCTATTCATTACGAGTGAATCGCTCTGGCCGACTGAGCTAAGGCGGCGGACATCGGGCTCGCACCCGATGACGGGGACAAGTGTAGCGGAGGCTTGAACGTCACCTTCGAGGGCCACCGTCGTTAAGGTCCTATGACGCCGGTCTCAGTCCCCCAAGATCGGCCCACCCCCACTGGAGGACCTGTTCATGCGGCAACGACTGCCCCGTGTGCTGGCGCTTCCGGCCGCCGCGGCCCTGCTTCTGCTGACCGCGGCCCCGGCGACGGCCCAGACGATCCCGACCACGCCGATCCCCGATCCGGCGAACCCGGGACAGCCGCCGATGTCGGCGCCGATCGGGCCGCAGCCGCTGGGCAAGGCGGTCGGTGACGCGGGGGCGGCGCTCGGCGTGCTGCGGCTGCTGCCGAACGCGGTGCCGACCAGCGCCATCCTCCCTGGCGCGGGTGAGCTGCTGCCCAAGCAGTCCGCGCTCGAAGCCGGAATGGGGCTTTCCAGCGCGCAGGCCAACTCCGAGGCCTACCTGAACTACGAAAAGGCGATCGCGCAGTCGTCTCCGTTCGGCCTGTCCGCCGCGGGCAACGCGCCGCAGACGCCGGGCAGCCTCGTGCAGACGGCCCTGCCGGACAACCCGAAGCCGATCAGCGGCGGCCTCAACGCGCCGAAGAACCCGCTGTTCAACCTCGGCCTGCTCAACGGTGAGGCGCACGCGCGCTGGAGCCCGACGCTCGGCCCGTGCGTCGGCACGATCGCCGACTCGAGCACGTCGATCGCGAACCTCGCGCTGCTGCCGACCATCCCGAACATCCCGGGCGCCGAGCAGCTGACGCAGGCTTCGGAGCAGCTCACTGCCGGCCTCAAGGCCCTTCCCGGTCCGCTGGCCAACCTCGGCGGTCTGCTTTCGGGGAACAGCACCAGCGCCGACGGCAAGGGCGCCGTGCTGAGCCTGCCGAACACGCTGTCGTCGCGTTCGGTCGTGCGGCTGGTCGACATCCCCGGCTCGAAGAACAAAGCCGTCGAATCGACGTCGACGCTGCAGGCGGCCAACATCGAACTGTTGAAGGGCACTCCGCTCGGTCTGACGATCAAGGTCGCCAGCCAGCCGACGCTGCGGGTCACGTCGACCGGCGACAAGAAGACGTCGAAGGTCGAGTACACCGCACCGGTGCTGCAGATCGTCCGCGGTGACAAGGTGCTGTTCACCCTCGACGCGAACAACCCGACCAAGGACATTCCGATCGGCATCCCGCTGCCGTCGCTCAAGCAGGTCCCCGGCTTCGAGCAGTTGAAGAACGTGCCGGTCGTGGGCGGGCTCGCCGAGATGATGGACGGTGCCACCAAGCAGCTTCCGGGCGGTGAGGCCGGGAACGGGCTCACGCTCGACCTCGGCGTGCTGAAGCTGTCGATCGCCGGGCTGAACCAGAAGTCGAGCGACATGACCTCGCCGTTCAAGGGCTTCCAGATGGGTGCCTCGGCACGAATGCTGGACCTGCAGATCCTGCCGACGACGGCCCTGCAGAAGGCGCTGCCGCCGGAGGCCGCGAAGAACCTCCCGTCGTCGCTGGCCCAGGTCTCGCTCGGTGAGCAGATCGCCCGCGCGTACGCGCCGGCCGGCGGGGTCGAATGCGGCACAGCCACTCCGCCGCCCGCAGGCAACAACGGTGGCGCGGCGCCGAAGGGACCGGTCAAGAACCTGGCCTACACCAACGCGGCCTACGACACGGTGCCGATGTTCTGGACGGGTACGGCGATGCTGCTGATCGGCGTGGTGCTCGTGGCGGCCATGCCGGGTCGCCGACGGCTCGCGGTTGTTCCGGTCACGAAGAACTCACCTGGGTCGCCCGGGTTCAAGCCTTCGCCGCGGCCGCGCTCGCTGGACTCTGAGGACTAGACGGGGCGAGGAGGGTGATGAACGGCCTTTTCACGCCTGGCCCCCGGCGTGAGAGGTCCGTTCGTCCCTCCCTCTTGGCCGCACTTCGGTAGTCGGGGCTGCCCGATCGCGGTCCCCATCAGCCCACGATGTTCCCGATGCCACATTGGGGACATCACGTTCCCGCCGCTCGAATCCGAAGCGCCTTCACTTACCCACAGCACTTGTCCACAACCATCCCCACCTGTGGACAACTCCCGCGACCAGCCCTTTTCCCCCTCCACCCCCGGTAGACTGGACTCGGGGACGCCCCCCTGGGACGGGCGGGGGCTGGGGTGCGGCGAGCCGGGCGGGTCAGCCTTGGCGCAGGGTGGTGACCATGGCTTCGACGGCGATCCTCGGCTTCACGTTCAGGTCGATGGCCTCGCGGCATTCCAGGACGGCTTCGAGCCGCCGCAGGATCGAGTCCGGCGCCCAGGCGGAGGCGGCCTGCGCGATTTCCGAGGCGTGGTCCGGGTGGTTCAGCGTCGCGTCCGCGCCGCTCGCGGTCACGAGCACGTCCCGGTAGAACGCGGCCAGGTCCACCAGCGCGAGGTCGAGGGTGTCCCGCTGGGTCCGGGTCGCGCGGGACTTCTGGCGCTTCTCGAGCTGCTTCACGGCGGCTTCGGCAGCGCGTTTCGCCCCGGAGACGCCCTTCCCGATGCCGTCGCCGCCCATCGCGGTGCGAAGTTCGGAACGTTCGGCCTCGTCGCGGACCTTGCTCTCCTCGCCCGCGTCGGCCTCCGCGGCGCTGATCAGCTGATCGGCGCAAGTGAACACATCGGACGGACGGCGCAGGCCGAGCGGGATCCGCAGCACGGTAGCCCGCCGCTGCCGGGCGGCCTCGTCTGTGGCGAGCCGCCGCGCGCGGCCGACATGCCCGCTCGAGACGGACGCGGCCCATCGCGCACGCTCGGGATCGATGCCGTCCCGCTCCATGAGCACCTGCGCGATCGCCTCCGGCGGCGGCGTCCGCAGCGTGACCAGACGGCACCGCGAGCGGATCGTCACCGACACGTCGTCCGGGTGATCCGACGGCGCGCACAGCAGGAAGACCGTGCGGTCCGGCGGCTCCTCGACGGCCTTCAACAGCGCGTTCGACGCGCCTTCGGTCAGCCTGTCGGAGTCCTCGATGATCACCACCTGCCACTTCCCGGTGGTCGGGCGGCGGGCGGCGGCCTGCACCAGCGAACGCATCTCCGCGACGGAGATCGAAAGGCCTTCCGGCACTACGAGCTTGACGTCCGCGTGCGTCCCGGCCAGCACGGTGCGGCAGCCAGGGCATTCGCCGCATCCGGTGCCGGTACTGCACTGCAACGCCGCCGCGAAGACCCGCGCGGCCGTCGAGCGCCCCGAGCCCGGCGGGCCGGTGACGAGCCAGGCATGCGTCATCGCGCCGGGCGCGACGGGCTGGTTGTCGACGATCCGCGCGGCCGCGGCCGACGCCGTCGAAAGCGTGCGCGCGGCGGGCTCCTGGCCGACGAGCTGCTTCCAGACACCGATCAGCGCAGGGGCTTCCGTCATCTCACCTCGACCTTTTCCTCCGCCGGAGCGAGCCCGGCGAGCCTGCCGACGAGCACCGCGCGGATCGCGGTCCGCACCCGGTCGCTCACCTCGTCCTCGGTGCCTTCCGCGTCGACCACGACGTACCGGTCCGGGTCGGCGGCGGCCATTTCCGTGAGCAGATGCTGCACCCGCCACTGCGCGTCCAGCGACGCGGACTTCCGCATCACCGTGCCGGGATCGGCGTCGAGCAGGATGGTGATGTCGGGCCGCAACCGGCCGGTCGCCCAGTCGGCGAGCCCTTCGAGTTCCTGGCTGTCCAGCCCGGCGACCGCGGACAGATGCGCCAGCGGCGAGTCCACGAACCGCTCCATCACCACGACGGACCCGGCGTCGAGCGCCGGCTGGATGTCCCGTTCGACGATGTCCGCCCGCACGGCGGCGGCGGCCAGCGCCTGCGCCCGCGCGCCGGACAGCGAAGCACCGGAAAGGAGCTTCGCGAGCCGTTGGTCGTCCAGCGCCGGATCGGCCGCCAGCACGACGGGACGCGTCCCCGCGCGCAGCCATTCGGCCAGCCGCGCGGCCTGCGTCTCGGTGTTGATCGCCCGCGTTCCTTCGAGCGCGATCAGCAGCCCGTTCACGCGACGCGGGCTGCGGCGCAGTGCGTTGCGAAGATCGGCGAGGATCGGCTCCGCCCGCCGGTCGTCCATCTGCCGGTACGCGAAGATGCCGGCGAGCAGCGCGAGGACGCCGCCGCCGATCATCACCGGCCGCGTCCCGTCGATCGTGATCGTGCTGCCCCAGACGGAGATCGCGGTCGGCTGCACCAGGCTGATCAGCACGGGCACCAGGATCGTCGAGCCGAACAGCACGATCTTCATCAGCGACTGGTAGATCGCGTTGATCCGGCCGCGGATGGCGTCCTCGATCCGCGAGCCGATGATCGTGACACCGGTCAGGAACGCCGTCCCGGCCCAGACACCGACCGCGGCGACCGCGACCAGCGAAACCGCGAGATGCGGCGACAGCGCCACCACGACGAGACACAGGCCCGCGGCGACGATCGAAATCCCGAACAGCCGGTCGTGCGCGAGCCGCCGGGCGAGCTTCGGGGCCACCGCCATCCCGGTGGCGAGCCCGAGGAAGACCGCGAGGACGAGCAGGTTGAACGCCGCGTCACCGGCGAGCAGGCTGGACGAGTACGGCTTCGCGGAACCGATCACCGCGCCACCGGCGGCGAACGCGCCGAAGGCACCGATCATCAGCCCGCGGACCAGCGGCGTCGTCCGCACGAACCGGGCGCCGTCGGCGATCATCTGCCGGAAGCCGAACTTCTCTTCGTCGGCGGCTTTGACCTTGGGCTTCTCGACCGAGTGGACGTTGCGCAGCGACAGCTCGGGGATCCGGGTCGCGATCACGATCGCGCTGGTCAGGTACAGCAGGCCGGTGATGACGACGGCGACCTTGGCGATACCGAGCTGGGCGTCGCCCTGGAAGAAGTGGAACGTCGTGTTGCTACCGGTGAGCACGGCGTTCGCCCCGGCCGCGGTGATCACCGCGAGGCCGTAGGTCATCACCATGCCGAGCTGGTTGGCCGTTTCGACCTGGTCCGGACGGCGCAGCAGGTTCGGCACCGCCGCGTCCTTCGACGGGATCCACATCATCGAGCAGCAGCCGACCAGGAAGTTGCCGACGAACACCCACCACGGTGTGCCGACGAACGCGATCGACAGCAGGAACCCGCACCGGCCGAGGTCGCAGAGCACCATCACCTTGCGCCGGTCGAACCGGTCGGCGAGCAGCCCGCCGAGCGGGGCGAACAGCAGCCCCGGCAGCAGCGAGGTCAGCACGACCCCGACGAACGCGAAGTTCTGCGCGGCATAGTTGTCGGTCAGTTTGGTGACCAGGCCGGTCAGCGTCAGGAGGTTCAGCCAGTCCGCGACGCTGCACAGGTAGGAGACACCCCAGATCCGGCGGAACGGCTTGATCGCCAGCACCCGCCGCACGCGGTGCATGGTGGAAGCGTCACGCCCCGCCGAATCACCCGTGCCCGCTTCGGGCACCGACCGCACGCCCTCGCTGATACGCCCACCCCACTAGTCACGCGGCGCCAGGGTGCGACCCGGGTCAACACCGGGTACCCCGACCGTACGGCCAGGGTATCCCGATGGGTGACGTATGGACGGACGGCCCCGTCCGGCGCTATCCGCCGGACGGGTTACCCGAAGATCCCCGCGATGCTGTTGAACAGGCTGGCCAGCAGCTGGATGGCGAGGACGGCGAAGATGATCATGAGGGCGATCGCGATCATGACGCCCGCCATGTTCGACGACGGCTTACCGAGCCGTGGCATCTGCATGGAGCGTTTTGCCCGCCGTACTTCGACTTCGGCCTCTTCGTCGACCTCGACCGGCTCTTCCTGCTTCACGCGCCGGGGCGTGCGGATCAACTGGGAAGGCCTCGACGGCCAGGTGCGCTGCTGGGGCAGGATCCCGATCGGCGCAGCGCCTTGCTCACCGACCGTGCTGACGACCTTGGCCGGCGACTGCGCGGCGGTCTGCTCGGGGCCCGGGCCTTCGGCGGGCCGCTCGTCCGCGAGCATGGCCGCGTCGACCATCCTGCTCACGACCTCGGGGTCGTGCTGTACCGGACCCGGCACCGGCACGTGGACGTCGTCGGCTCCCGCCGTCGGGGCCGCCGGCGCGGTCGTGACCAGCCCGGACAGTGGGTCGGCGAACCTGTCGCCTGGAGGATCTGCCTGAGTGCCGTCGCCTTTCACGAAGTCGGGGGCATCGAAGAAGGGAGTTTCGCCCTTCCCGCTCATGGTGACCACCTCACTACGGAATGTCCTCTGCTTCCAGGGTAACCACCTCGGCCCGCCGCACATCCGCCCAATGGGCCAGATAAATGTCACGCGCCGCGAGGCTGATCTTCACATCCTCCAGCAAAGGTTCGAAGAAAGAACGCCGGTACCGGGCGTCCGTCGCGGTCGATGCGGCGAAGTACAGACCCGAGAAGACCGCGAGGAACACGGAGACGTTGACGAGCGCGGAACTCACCGGAAGGGGGACACCCAGCAGTGTTCCCGGCGCCGATTCACGGCCGGCGAACTCGGTCACCACCTCCGGGGTGAGGATCAGCACCCCGAACACCACGAAGAAGGCGAACACCAGCACCCCGAACGCCACGATCTGCACCGCCTGGGCGAAGAACAGCACCAAGGCGATGTTCAGACGCTCGATCTTCGTCAGCGCGCGCCGGTCCGGCGGAGGCGTGTCGTCATCGAACGGCGTACCGCGCAGGACGGCCGCCCCTGGTTCCACGGTCCAGGACTTCAGCTCCTTGATCTCGTCGGACAGCATCGACGCCAGGAACACCGCGCCGATCAGGACGAGGAAGCCTGCCACCAGCCACAACCGGCCGGGGGTCAGCCGTTCCACGGCCTGCCACAGCTCGGCGGTGAAGAAGCTGAACATCACCACCAGCAGGAGCAGCGGCAACGCCCGTGACGCCAGCGTTCCGATGGCTCTGACCTGGGCGACCGCGCTCCGCGCCGCCCAGGTCAGGATCGAACCCACGCCGATCCGGACCAGCAGCATCAGCACGCCCAGCGCGGCGAGGTTGGCGAACACGGCGATCCACAACGGGTTGTCCCACGCCACCAGCCCGGTGAGCCGCTCGCCGAGCGGCAGCACGAACAGCCAGAAGCCGATCGTCGCCGCCATGACGGCCAACCGGACCCTGGTGCGACTGAGCACGCGGAGCAGCTTCGCCATCAGGCGACCGGCGATCACCGGCACCACGACCACGGCGAACGTCAACGCCAGCACGCCGAGGACGTAGCCGACGCCGCTGGCGCGCATCCTCGCCGCGAGCACGTCCTCGGGGACGTCGAGCAGCTTCAGCAACCCGGCCAGCAGCAGGTCGAGCAGGCTCAGGAACACCAGCCCCGGCGTGGACCGGCGCAGCATGGCCGCCCCGCGCCTCCGCCGGTGGATGACCATCGGCAGCCCTCGCCGCCGGAACCACGCGTCGGCCGCGCGCCGGTCCAGGTCCATGCCCGTCCTCCCCCTCGTCCTCGCTCAAGGCGGCTACGTCCGGCTCAAGTCCACCGCCTCGTGCAGCCAGCCCGCCAGTGCCCGGCGGTCCATTCCACCGAACATCAGCCACCCTTCGGAAGGGGCGGCGTACAACACGAACCTCCCCAGATCGTTGTCGACGATCACGAAGCCGTAGTCCGGGTACTCGGCGTTCAGTCCACCGAAGGCGACCAGGTCGAGGATCGCCGTGCCGGTCCGCGGACGGCTCAGCGTGTCCGCGACCAGGCCGACCTCTTCGTCCTGGCCGGGCAACGGCACGCCGTGCTCGTCGATCCTGATGCGCATCGACTCGGTCTCCCCGGCGGGGACGTGCGGGAGCCCGCCGAAAACGCGGGCGCCCAGCTCGCCGAAATCGCTGAGACTGAACGTGGTCCGCCGCCCCGTCCTCATCCGCCAGACGACCGCCTGATGCCCGTCGCCGTAGCAATCAACGCGCACCGAGCGGGGTGCGGACGCGAAGACGCCAGTGAGGACGCCGCGCACCGAACCCCGCAGCATCACGCCGTGCATCCGGACCGCCGCGGGATGGATCTCACCGTTCTCCATCAACCCGGCCTCTTCGAGCATCGCCGCCTTGGCCGCGTACCGCTCCGCTTGGGTGACGAGATCTCCCGGCTCGTCGTACGACGGGCACAGACGGCGGATCTCGTCGTCGGTGATCTCGGGGTCGTAGCCCAGGTACACGCTCCGCCGCTCGGGCACGGCGCGCAGCACCGGCTCGGCGGCGCGCCTCATCAGTTCCTTCACGGTCGCCGGTTCACGCATGGTTCTGCACCGCCTTCACGATCCATTGCTCGGCCGTCGACCGGCTGGCCGGGCCCCAGGTGAGCGTCCAGCGGCCGTCGCCGTCCATCGCCGCGCTGAACTGGTACCGGCCGAGGTCGTTGTCCACCAGGCCGAACGCGCCGTGCGGGTACTCGGCGAGGATGGCGTTCCGCACCGCGAGATCGACGAGGACCGTGCCGTGCCGAGGCCGCGAAGCACCCTCACGGATCACCTCGACGGCTTCTCGCGCCCGCACCGGGATCAGCCCGCCCGCGTCCGTCTCGATGCGCACGGTCTCGCCGGTGCCGGGCGGATGGTCGGGCAGCCCGTCGAACACCCAGCCCGGCAGCGCGCTGAGGAAACCGGACCGCAGCCGCGCTCGCCTGCCGAGTTTGTTCAGCACCGTGGTGTAGTCCTCGTCGCCGAAGAACCGCACCTCCCACGGCTCCGCCCGCGATGGGAACACCCCGGTCACCACGCCGCGGATGAACCCGCCGCGCAGCGCGCGATACAGCCCGACGGCCTCGGGCGTGACCTCACCGCCGGGGGCCAGCCCGATGGTCGCCATCCCGCTCACGAACCGGGTGTACTGCTCCACCTCCTCGGCCAGGGTGAGCCCCGGCGTCGGCTCCTCGTCGGCCAGTACCGGCGGCACGGAGAGCTCCGGATCGTAGAACTCCATCACCGAGGGACGCTCCGGAACCTCGGCGGCCAGCGGGGCGATGACCTCGTCGATGACGTCGAAGACAGCGGTCGTTGAAGTGCTCACCTGACCATTGAACACCCTGGTACCGACAATTTTTAGAACTTTTGTTCGAACGGGTGAGGTCGTTCGGCGAGCGGTCGGTGAGCGGTTTCCGGTCGACATTTTTGCTCGGCTGAGCTATTTTTTGCTCATGCAAGCAAAAGCGAAGACGTTCACCGAGAGTGCGAGACGCGCACAGATCGTGACCGCGGCCATCGAGACGATCGCCGAGCTCGGCTACGCCCGCGCGTCGTTCGCCCGGATCGCGGAACAGGCGAAGCTGTCGAGCACCGGGCTCATCTCGTACCACTTCGCGAACAAGGAAGAACTCGTCCGCACGGTCCTCGAAGACGTCTTCCGCGAGATCGGCGCGTTCATGGCCGAGCGGATGAGCGAGCCCGCGTCCGCGAGCGAGGCGCTGCGGACGTATCTGGAGGCGAACCTCGAATTCGCCGCCGCGCGGCCGACCCGGATGCGCGCGCTGCTGAACATCTTCCTCGGCGGCGCCCTCGACTACGACCCGGCGAACGAGCGGGCGGCGCTGGAACCGGTCGAACGCATCCTGCGGTGGGGTCAGGAGTCGGGCGAGTTCCGCGAGTTCGACGTCCACGTGATGGCGACGACGATCCGCCGTTCGGTGGAGGGCCCGGTGTTCCTGCTCGCCGGAACACCGGAGCCGGACCTCACCACCTACGCGGCCGAGCTGGTGACGCTCTTCGATCTCGCCACCCGAAGGCAGTGATCCCGTGATCCGCCAGTGGGGTGTGGTGCTGCTCGAGGTCGTAGTGCCCGTCGCCGGGTACTACGTGCTTCGTGGCTTCGGTGTCGGCGCGCTGTTCGCGCTCGCCCTCTGTGCCCTGCCGACGGTTCTCTTCGTCCTCTATCGGGCGATCCGATGGCGGAAGATCGACACGCTCGCGATCTTCGTGCTGACGATCTTCGCGATCAGCGCAGGCTTCTCCTTCGTCACCGGCAGCCCGCGGTTCATGCTGGCGAAGGCGGGCTGGGTCACCGGGGTGATCGGCGCCGGATTCCTGGCTTCGCTGCTGTTCTCCAGGCCGCTCGCGTTCGGCATGGCCCGCTCGATGGTCGCGAAGAGCCGATTCGCGGACAGCCTGCGCGCCGGCGAATGGGACGACCTGTGGCCGCGGCACGCGTGGTTCCGGCGAGCTTGGCGGGTCGCGACCGTCCTGTGGGGCGTCGCACTGATCGCCGACGCCGCCGGGCGGGTCCTGCTGGCGTACACGCTGCCGGTGGACTCCGTTCCCGCCCTCGGCACCGCGCTGTACGGCGTCACGTTCGTCGCCGTGCAGGTACTGCAACACCTCTATTTCCGCCGCGTCGGGCTATGGCGCCGTCTCGCGGCCTCCTGAAAGGACCTCTCATGCATCTCCTGCTGGCCGTCGTCACCGGCCTTCTCACGCTCGTCGCCCCCGCGGACCCGCTCGTCGTGCGCACCGACGCCGGCCCGGTCCGCGGTATGGAATCCGGACCAACCAGGACGTTCAGCGGGATCAGGTTCGCCGCGCCACCCGTCGGCGAGGACCGCTGGAAGCCGCCGCGCCCGCCGGAACCGTGGAAGGACGTCGCCGACGCCACGAAACCCGGCCCCGCCTGCACCCAGTATCTGCCGGACAGCGCCGAGGACTGTCTCTTCCTGAACGTCACCGTGCCGCGCGACGCGGGGAGCCGTCGCCTGCCGGTGCTCGTCTGGCTGCACGGCGGCGGCTACACCATGGACGCGGGAAGCCTCTATGGCGCGCAGCGGCTGGCGGACCAGGGCGACGTCGTCGTGGTGACGACCAACTACCGGCTCGGCGTCTTCGGCTACTTCGGTCTTTCCGGCCTCGCGGGTTCCGGCGATTTCGGGCTCATGGACCAGCTTTCCGCGCTGCGCTGGACCCAGCGCAACATCGCCGCGTTCGGCGGCGACCCGCGCAACGTGACCTTGGCGGGGCAGTCCGCCGGCGGGATGAGCACTTGCGCACTGCTCACCTCGCCCGCCGCGACCGGGCTGTTCCACAAGGCCGCGATCATGTCCGGCTCCTGCCTGCTGAACTGGCCTCCCGGCGGTCTCATCCCGAATCAGCCCGCGCAGACCCCGTACTCGCCGCTCGCCGAGACGGAAGCCGACGGCGCGGCGGTGGCCGCGAGTCACGGCTGTGAGGGCCCGGACGCGCTCGGCTGCCTGCGTCGTCTTCCGGCCGCGGATCTGCTGAAGGACCACCAGTCCTTCGCCAATCACCTGACCTATCACACGCCGCTGCTGCCGACCGATCCCGCGAAAGCCGTGCGACGAGGCGCTTTTCACCGCGTACCGGTGCTTTCGGGCGGCACGCACGACGAGATGAGGTCGTTCATCGCGGGTGTCGCCCTGCACAAACCGATCACCGAGGAGCGCTATCAGGAGTTCCTGCGCAACGCTTTCGGGGAACACGCGGACGAGGTGGCGGCGAAGTATCCGTCGCGGGACTATCTTTCGCCGGCCATGGCGTGGGCGACGGTCACCACCGACCGTTCGTGGGCCTGCCCGACGGCCGAGGGGAATCGGCTGCTTTCCCGGCGAACTCCGTTGTACGCCTACGAGTTCGACGACAAGAACGCCCCCAACGTGAACCGGATCGAGGCGCCCGGTCTCCCGCACGGCGCGGCGCACGCCCTCGACCTGGTCTATTTGTTCGAGCTCAGCGGGGTCGAAGAGTCGCTGGACGAGGCGCAGAAGCGCCTTTCGGCGCAGATGATCGCGTACTGGACCACGTTCATGCGCACGGGTGATCCGAACGGGCACGGCTCGCCGCGGTGGGACGCCTCCGGGCCGGTGCTTTCGCTCGCGCCGGACGCGATCGGTCCGGTCGCGCACGACGCCGATCACCGGTGCGGGTTTTGGGCGGGCCTTCGCTCCTGACAGCCGTCCCCAAATGCTATGAAAGGTCCTTTCCTTGCAAATTTTGCAAGGAAAGGACCTTTCATGGCGCGTTAGGGAGCTACTTCGTCTTCGTGGCCGTCGAGCGCGTCGAGGGCTTCTTCGCCGCCGCGGTCTTGGTCGCCGTCGACTTGGTCGCGGTGGTCTTCTTGGCCGCGGTCGTCTTGGTGGCCGTCGTCTTCGACGCCGCCGTCTTCCGCGCCGGAGCCTTGCGCTTGGGCGCCGGTCCCTTCGCGCGCTTCTCCGCCAGCAGTTCGGCGGCGCGCTCGGCGGTCAGCTCCTCGATGCTGTCCGACTTCCGCAGCGTCGCGTTGTACTCGCCATCGGTCACGTACGGACCGAAACGGCCGTCCTTGACCACCATCGGCTTACCGGACACCGGGTCGTCGCCCAGTTCCTTCAGCGGCGGCTTCGCGGTCGCTGACCGGCCACGCTGCTTCGGCTCCGAGTAGATCTTCAGCGCCTCTTCGAGCGTGATCGAGAACAGCTGGTCCTCGGTCGTGAGCGAACGCGAGTCCGTGCCCTTCTTCAGGTACGGCCCGTAACGCCCGTTCTGCGCGGTGATCTCGTCGCCGGATTCCGGGTCCTTGCCGACCACGCGCGGCAGCGAGAGCAGCTTCAGCGCGTCTTCGAGGGTCATCGTCTCGATCGACATCGACTTGAACAGCGAACCCGTCCGCGGCTTCGGCTGCTTCGCCTTGGCGGCCTTCTTCTGCGCGGCGGTCGCGCCTTCGGGCAGCGGCTCCGGCTCGGGCAGGAGCTCGGTGACGTACGGGCCGAAACGGCCTTCCTTCGCCACGATCTCGTGTCCGCTGACCGGGTCTTTGCCGAGTACACGGCCTTCCTGCGGCGTCGCGAACAGCTTCTCCGCGATGTCCTTGGTCAGCTCGTCCGGCGGCAGGTCCTCGGGCAGGTTCGCCCGCTGCGACGTCCCGTCGACCTCGCGCTCGAGATACGGGCCGTAGCGGCCGACCCGCACGACGACGGTGTGCCCGTCGGCGTCGGTGAACAGCGGGATCGAGTTGATCTCGCGGGCGTCGATGTCTTCGACGCCCGAGCCGACCAGCTTCTTCAGCCCGCCGAGACGGCCGACGGAACCGTCGACGCCCATGTCGCCGCCGAAGTAGAACTTCGACAGCCACTGCGTGCGGTGCTCGTCACCGGCGGCGATGCGGTCGAGCTCGTCCTCCATGCCGGCGGTGAAGTCGTAGTCGACCAGCCGCTCGAAATGCCGCTCCATCAGCCCGATCACGGCGAACGCGACCCAGGACGGCACCAGCGCGGAACCCTTCTTCCACACGTAGCCGCGGTCCTGGATGGTCTTGATGATCGACGCGTACGTCGACGGGCGGCCGATGCCCAGCTCTTCGAGCTTGCTGACCAGGCTCGGCTCCGAGTAGCGCGCCGGCGGCGACGTGGTGTGCCCGTCCGGGCTCAGCTCGGTCGCGGTCAGCGCCTGGTCCTTGGCCAGCTGCGGGAGACGGCTCTGCTTGTCGTCCGCCTCGCCACCGCTCTCGGTGTCGACGGCCTCGACGTACGCCTTGAGGAACCCGGCGAAGGTGATCGTGCGGCCCGACGAGGCGAACGTGACCTCCTCGCCGCTGGTGGCGGTGCCGACGATGCGCACCGACATCGTGGTGCCCTTCGCGTCCGCCATCTGCGACGCGATCGTGCGCTGCCAGATCATCTCGTAAAGGCGGTACTCGTCGGTGTCCAGATCCTTCGCGACCTGGCCCGGCGTGCGGAAGACCTCACCCGAAGGACGGATCGCTTCGTGGGCTTCCTGCGCGTTCTTCACCTTGCGGGTGTACTGGCGCGGCGACGGCGAGACGTACTCCTTGCCGTACAGCTGCGTCGCCTGGCTCCGCGCCGCCGAGATCGCCGACTCCGACAGCGTCGTGGAGTCGGTACGCATATAAGTGATGTACCCGTTCTCGTACAGCTTCTGCGCGATCCGCATGGTGCGCTCGGAGGTGAACCGCAGCTTGCGGCCCGCCTCCTGCTGCAGGGTCGAGGTCATGAAGGGCGCGTACGGCTTGCGCGTGTACGGCTTCTCCTCGACGCTCGCGACCTTGAAGTCGCGGTTCTTCAGCGCCTCGGCAAGCCGGACCGCGTCGGCCTCGGCCAGCACGCGGATCTCGTTGTTCGAGGCCTTGAGCTGCCCGTCCGAGCCGAAGTCACGGCCGGTGGCCAGGCGCGCGCCGTCGACGGCGATCATCCTGGCGGGGAAGGTGCGCGGGGAGGCGTCGGCTCCGGCGTCCATGGTCGCCGAGATGTCCCAGTACGACGCCGAGGTGAAGCGCATGCGCTCGCGCTCCCGCTCGACCACGATCCTGGTCGCGACGGACTGCACGCGGCCCGCCGAAAGCTTCGGCATGACTTTCTTCCACAGCACGGGCGAGACCTCGTAGCCGTAGAGCCGGTCCAGGATGCGACGGGTCTCCTGCGCGTCGACCAGGTCGCCGTCGAGCTCACGGGTGCTGTCGGCCGCGGCGCGGATCGCCTGCTCGGTGACCTCGTGGAAGACCATCCGGCGCACCGGGATCTTCGGCTTGAGGGTCTCCAGCAGATGCCACGCGATGGCTTCGCCCTCGCGGTCGGGGTCCGTGGCGAGGTAGAGCTCGTCGACGTCCTTCAGCAGGCTCTTCAGCTCGGTGACCTTGGACTTCTTGTCCGGCGTGACGACGTAGAGCGCCTTGAAGTCGTTGTCGACGTCGACCCCCAGCCGCGCCCACGACTCGCCCTTGTACTGGGCGGGGACGTCGGCCGCGCCGCGAGGAAGGTCGCGGATGTGTCCGACGGAGGACTCCACGACGTAGTTACCGCCGAGGTACGGGGCGATCTTGCGGGCCTTGGTCGGCGACTCGACGATCACCAGCCGACGACGGCCCGCGCCGTCGTCCGACGCCGCGGTCTTCTTCGTCCGTGCTCCTGCCACGCTGTCCTGCTCTCCGCTCATCTTCGGCGCCTTCGCGCCGCCTCTCGACCCGTCAGTGTGCACGCTCGCACCGCCCGGACCACGGCTAGGTGGTGCAACACGCCGCCGATCGTGTGTCCAGCGCATCGCCGCTGACCTCGTCGATGTTTCCTTTCAACACCTAGCACGTGATGTCGGACACGTCCGCCCGGGGTCCCGCGTGACGGGGCGAACACCCTCCGTTCGACGGTGGTGGCTCCCCGCCCGCCAACGCTTCACTTGATGTCCACGCCGACCCGAAAGGACTCCACGTGACCCGACGACTCCTCGGCACGCTGTTCGCCATGCTGACCGCGTCCGCCCTGATCGGAACCGCGCCGGCTCACGCGGCCACGACCACTTTCGCCGGAACCGTGGCGTTGTCGAACTGCTCCGGGTCGGTGGTCAAACCGCCCGAGGCGAGCCTCGACGACCCCGCCCTCGTCCTTTCCAACGGACATTGCCTGCAAGAAGGTTTCCCGGACCCCGGAGAAGTAATCGTCGACAAGCCGTCTTCGCGGACCTTCAGCCTGCTGTCCAAGGACGGCCGCTCTTCGCTCGGCACGCTCAAGGCGAAGAAGCTGCTCTACGCGACGATGACCGACACCGACGTCTCGCTCTACCAGCTCGACACCAGCTACGCCAAGATCAAGTCGGCCTACGGTATCGCCCCGCTGACGCTCTCGCCGACCCGTCCGTCGGCGGGTATCGCGATGGACGTCGTGTCGGGTTACTGGAAGAAGATCTACTCCTGCAACGTCGACGGTTTCGTCCACGAGCTGCGCGAGGCGAACTGGGTCTGGAAGGACTCGATCAGGTACACCTCGGCGTGCAAGACGATCGGCGGGACCTCGGGGTCGCCGATCATCGAGACCGCCACGGGCAAGGTCGTCGGCGTCAACAACACCGGCAACGAAAGCGGCCAGCGGTGCACGATGAACAACCCGTGCGAGGTCGACGCGGCCGGGAAGGTGACCGTGCGGAAGGGCATCAACTACGGGCAGCAGACCTACCAGCTGACCTCCTGCCTCTCGCACAGTGAACTGGACCTGTCGAACCCGAACTGCCGGGCGCCGAAACCCTGACTCGGCTCGCCGCACCCCTCACCCGAGTGCCATGAAAGGTCCTTTCCTTGCGAAATTTGCAAGGAAAGGACCTTTCATGGCGTTTACGGGAGCGAGCGTGGCGGTCCCAGAGGTGGCGAAGCCCGGTCTCGCGCCGGGACGGTGACAAGCAGGTCTTGCAGTCCTGAAATCCGGCTGCGGTCGATGCCAGGCCCGGCCCGTGAAGGCCTCCTTGAGGGACCCAGAGTCCCTCAAGGAGGCCTTCACGGACTCGATCATCGGCACCGGAGCGTCAAACGGCACGCACCACGGGCACCAGGCTCGGCCAAGCGGGCTCGGCACCCGTCGGCGCGTCTCCGATCAGCTCCAGCACATGCGCGAGCCGCCTCCGCCCGGTGACCCGGAGCAGCGCCTCTTCACCCTTCTGCGCCTTCGCCGGCACACCCAGCTGGGCCAGCGCCGTGATCAGCCGCTCGTGCGTCTCGGGCGCCTCCGGATCGAGTGCGAGCAGGTAGCCGTTGCCCTGGGGACTACCCGCCGCCAGCGCCCACATCCTCAACATGGCCCCGTCGAGCCGGAAGCCCTCCGGCAGGACCTTCTCTTCACCACGGTTCCAGCGCTGCTCCAGGGGCAGCAGGTCGACCCGGAACGGCGTCCTCACGAGCGGCCGCCCGCATTCGGCGGCCGAGACCTGCGCCTCCGCGCCGCGCCGACGGCATTCCCTGGCGAGGGCACCGGCCCGCCACGGCTCGTCGACCACGGCGGACAGCCGCGCGGCCGTCCGCCCGAAGCCCGTCATCCGCCCGGGCCCGCACAGCACACCGGCGAGGTCGGCGAGCCCCGGCCCGCTCGCCTCCGCCGAGAAGAGCGAGATCGTCCCGTCCACCCGGACAGAATAGAACACAAGTTCGAGTCATGGCCAGTGATCGCGGGGTGACTCAGCGAGGTTGTTTGACCAAATCCTGGCAAATCGGGATCCGGCTGCTCGCCGCGGCGAGCTGAGGGACGTCGTTAAGGCCCCTGAGAAGGTCGAGGCGGTCTAGTTCGTCGAGGGACGTCCTCGCGTCGCGAAGCGCCGTTTTCGTCGCTTCGGGATCGCTTGAGGAGTCCAGGCGATGACGGACGTCGTCGGCCCGGGCGCGGATGCCTGCGAGCTGGGCGACGGCGGCCGTACGCGAGTTGTCACCGCCCGCGACCGGCGCGGGACCGAGGCTCTCGAAGGCGGCCGAGGTGCGGTCCAGTCCTTCGACCACCGAGGTCATCAGCTCGCTGGAGGTACGCGAAGCCTGCTGTGGCGTGCTCGGATCGACGCTGGGCAGCGTCGCCAGCGTCCGGACGAGGCCGCCCGCCGCGCCGCAGTACCCCTCCGTCCAAGCGGAGGCGGGGTCGGCCTCCGACGCGCTGACCGTCGCGAGACCTTCTTGTCTGGCGTGGGAAGTCACCGCGGGCTGCTGCCCGCACCCGGCGAGGCCGAGTCCGATACCTGTTGCTAGCGCGGCAAGGACGGTGAACCGCGGCCGCACGAAAACACCTCCCGACCTGACGACTTCCCGGCTGGCCCCCGACGGTACCGATACCGGGGGGCAATGCAAATCAACGCGACGCGAAGAAGACTCAGGACGGCAGCTTCTTGCAGTTCGGGGCCTGTGCGGCCAGTGTTTTCAACGAAACGTTCGTTTCCAGCTGCTGGAACGGGTCGGGCATGTCGTTGATGTCCGACCCGATTCGCCGGAAGGAAACCGCGGCGGCCGCGACGGCGGCCTTGTCGTCCTTCGGCGCCGCGTCGAGTGCGGCCTTCGCGGCGAGCACCTTGTCCCGGATCGGTGTCAGCTCGTCGACGATGCTCTTGCGCGCCGCGTCGGCTTCCGCGCTCGGCGCCTGGCCGAGCTTCCCCAAACCGGTGACCGCGTTGTCGAAACCGGGCGCGAACACCCCGAAGGCCTCGTCCATCGCCTTCCGCGCACCGGCGACGTCGTCCTGCTCGAAGCGGGGCATCGTGAAATCGCCGATCTTGGCGAAGTCGATCAGCGAGCCGCAGAAACCGTCCATCCAGGAACTCCCGGCCGCCGGCGCGGGAGAAGAAGGAGAAGGGGCGGCCGCCCGCTCGGCGCCACCGCAGCCCGCCAGCAGGAAAACGGTGGCGAACAGGATGATCGAACGCCTCATGGCAGGGACTCCCCGGGATCGGATCGGCGTGACGCGCAGAGATTAGCCTGCGCCGGACAGACGCCGGGCCCGCCACGAAAATCGTGACGGGCCCGGCGGGGGGAGAAATTCCGGCGTTACGCCTTCGTTTGCGCGGGGCTCTCGGAAAGCACCGACTCGCGACGCTTGGAGACCACGATCGCCGCGACGATGATCGCGACGGCGGCCAGCGAGATCGCGATGCGGACGCCGACGTTGGCGTCCGCGCCGATCGAGAACTGCACGACCGCCGGGGCGATCAGCACCGACACCAGGTTCATCACCTTGATCAGCGGGTTGATCGCGGGACCGGCGGTGTCCTTGAACGGGTCACCCACGGTGTCACCGATGATGGTGGCCTCGTGCGCGTCCGAACCCTTGCCGCCGTGGCTTCCGTCCTCCACGAGCTTCTTCGCGTTGTCCCAGGCACCACCGGAGTTGGCGAGGAAGATCGCCATCAGGGTGCCGGAAGCGATCGCACCGGCGAGGTACCCGGCGAGGGCGCCGGTGCCGAGGCCGAAGCCGACCGCGATCGGGGCGAAGACCGCGAGCAGACCGGGCGTGGTCAGCTCACGCAGTGAGTCGCGCGTGACGATGTCGACGACCCGGCCGTATTCGGGACGGGTGGTGCCCTCCATGATCCCCGGGATGTCGCGGAACTGGCGGCGCACTTCGTAGACGACCGCGCCGGCGGCACGGGACACCGCGTTGACCGCGAGACCGGAGAACAGGAACACGACCGCCGCACCGATGATGACACCGACCAGGGTGTTCGGGCTGACCACTTCGTTGACGAAGAAGTTCAGCGCGGACGCGCTGGCCTGCGCCGCCTCCGGGATCGACTTCAGCGCCTTGCTGATCGCGTCCTGATAGGACCCGAACAGCGCCGTCGCCGCGAGGACCGCCGTCGCGATCGCGATGCCCTTGGTGATGGCCTTGGTGGTGTTGCCGACCGCGTCGAGTTCGGTGAGGATCTGCGCGGCGTCTTCGTCGACGTCGCCCGACATCTCGGCGATGCCCTGCGCGTTGTCCGAAATCGGGCCGAAGGTGTCCATCGCGACGATGACGCCGACGGTGGTGAGCAGACCGGTACCGGCCAGCGCCACGGCGAACAGCGCGACGCCGCCACCGAGCAGGTACGCGCCGAACACGGCCGCGCTGATGACGAGCGCGGTGTACACGGCGGACTCGAACCCGACCGAGATACCGGCCAGGATCACCGTCGCCGCACCGGTTTCGGAGGACTTGCCGACCTCCTTGACCGGCTTGTGCTCGGTACCGGTGTAGTAGCCGGTGAGCTTGAGGATGACCGCCGCGAGCACGATGCCGATGATCACCGAGATGGTCGCGATCAGCGCCGGGCTGCCGGACTCGTTGGTGGCACCGCTGGTCAGTTCGGAGAACGAACCGGGCAGGTAGACGAACGCCGCGATCGTCGAGAGCACCGCGGAAATCGCCGCGGAGATGTAGAACGAGCGGTTGATCGTGACCAGCCCGCCTTCGCCCGCCTTGGCCTTGGTGATGTAGACACCGATGACGGCGGTGATCACCCCGATGGCGGGCACGATGAGCGGGAAGATCAGGCCGTGCACGCCGAAGGCGGTGCTGCCCAGGATCAGCGCCGCGACGAGCATGACGGCGTACGACTCGAAGAGGTCCGCCGCCATCCCGGCGCAGTCGCCCACGTTGTCACCGACGTTGTCGGCGATGGTGGCCGCGTTGCGCGGGTCGTCCTCGGGGATGCCCTGCTCGACCTTGCCGACCAGGTCCGCGCCGACGTCGGCGGCCTTCGTGAAGATACCGCCGCCGACACGCATGAACATCGCGATCAGCGCGGCACCGAAACCGAAGCCCTCCAACACCTTCGGGGCCTGTCCGGTGTAGACGAGGACGACCACCGCGGCACCGAAGAGACCGAGACCGACGGTGATCATGCCGACGACGCCACCGGTGCGGAAGGCCAGGCGCATCGCCTTCTCTCGACCGCCCGCCTCGCGCGACGCGGCCGCGACACGCAGGTTCGCCTGCGTCGCCAGCCACATGCCGAGATAGCCGATCGCGAAGGAGAACCCGGCGCCGACCAGGAAGAAGAGGGAACGGCCGATCTTCTCGTTCCAGTCATCGGCCGGCAAAGCGAAGAGCAGCACGAAAACGATCGCGCCGAAGATCGCGAGAGTGTTGCGCTGCCGTTTGAGATAGGCAGCCGCGCCTTCCTGCACTGCCTTCGCGATGTCCTGCATCTTGGAGGTGCCCTGGCCCGCGGCCAAGACCTCCTTCATCAGAACGTAGCCGATGACCAGTGCGGCAAGGGCGACCACGGCGATCACACCGACGATGGTGTAACCACCTCCGGAGAGCGTGAGTTCGCCCTCCGCGAGGAACTGCCGGGACATTCGTCCTCCTGGAGACGTCGCCGTTGGCCAACGACGATCCGCCGATGGAGCCGGCGTTCCGACGTTGGCATGGGGATCTGAGCCGAACGTCACGCTAGTCGCACTGCAAGGCACGTCTCACATGACGCTCGCCACAGACGGTGTGGATTGCGGGAGTGTATTGGTAGTGGGATGGCGGACGGCAAGGCGTCCCCGCCACCGCACGTTCCGTAATCTTGTGAGGCTGGTCACTGTATCGATCATCAGAGGCCGCTTCCAGTCCCTCCGGCGGCGGTCCGTTTCTGTCGGTGCGCTGTGCGAAGCTTCCGAAGGTGGACGGCACGGTGCGATCCGGCAAGGGCCGGCGGCTTCTCGACCGCGCGACGGCGGGGATCCCGGCTTCGCTGTACCCGGTCACCCATGTGGCCGAGTTGCCGGCACGTCCGGCGGATTCCGTGGACTGGCCGGAGTGGGCGGCGGGTCCGGTCGTCGAGGCGCTGAAGGCGAACGGGGTCGAGGCGCCATGGCGGCATCAAGTGGAGGCAGCGTCCTTGGCCCGCGAGGGCGAGCACGTCGTGATCTCGACCGGCACCGCGTCGGGCAAGTCGCTCGCGTACCAGTTGCCGGTGCTCTCGGCGCTGGTCGAGGACGAGCGGGCCACCGCGCTGTACCTGTCGCCGACCAAGGCGCTCGGCGCCGACCAGTTGCGCTCGGTGTCCTCTTTAGACATCAAGAAGGCGCGGGCGGCGTCGTTCGACGGCGACACCCCGCTGGAAGAGCGGGACTGGGTCCGCGCGCACGCGAACTGGGTGTTCACGAACCCGGACATGCTGCATCGCGGGATCCTCTCGTCGCACGCGCGCTGGTCCCGGTTCTTCCGGCGGCTCTCGTTCGTCGTCGTCGACGAATGCCACAGCTATCGCGGCGTCTTCGGTTCCCACGTGGCGCTGCTGCTGCGCAGGCTGCGAAGGGTAGCGGCGTACTACGGCGCTTCGCCGGTCTTCGTCCTCGCCTCCGCGACGACGGCGGACCCGGCGGCGTTCGCGTCGAAACTCACCGGACAGGACTGTGTCCCGGTCACCGAGGACGGCTCGCCGCGCGGCGCCCGCACGGTCGCGTTGTGGGAACCCCCGCTGCTGTCGGAACTCTCTGGCGAGAACGGGGCACCGGTGCGGCGTTCGGCGGGGGCCGAGGCCTCCCGGATCCTCGCCGAGCTGGTCATCGAAGGCGCTCGCTCGCTGGCGTTCGTCCGGTCGCGGCGAGGCGCGGAGCTGACCGCCCTCGGCGCCAGGCGGATTCTGTCCGAAGTGGACAGTTCGCTGGCGGAATCCGTCGCCGCGTACCGCTCCGGGTACCTGCCGGAGGAACGGCGCGCCCTCGAAGCGGCGTTGCTGTCCGGGCGATTGCTCGGTGTCGCGACGACGAACGCACTCGAACTCGGCGTCGACATCGCCGGGCTGGACGCGGTGGTGCTGGCGGGCTATCCGGGGACGCTCGCGTCGTTCTGGCAGCAGGCGGGCCGGGCCGGGCGCGCGGGCGACGCGGCGCTGGTCGTGTTCGTGGCCCGCGACGACCCGCTGGACACCTATCTCGTGCACCATCCGGCCGCGATCCTGGACCGGCCGGTGGAGGCAGCCGTCCTCGACCCGTCGAATCCGTATGTGCTCGGGCCGCAACTGGCCTGCGCCATCGCCGAACTCCCGCTGACCGAGCCGGAGGTCGCGGCCTTCGGCGGCGACTCGGCGCGTGCCGTACTCGCCGATCTGGTCAAGGAGAAGATCATCCGCCGCCGCACCAGCGGCTGGTACTGGACCTCGCGCGACCGGCCGCACGCCGAAGTCGGCATCCGTGGTTCCGGCGGCGAGCAGATCGCCGTGGTGGAAGCCGATTCCGGCCGGATGCTCGGCACGGTCGACCCGGGTTCCGCCTGCTATGCGGTCCATCCCGGCGCGGTGTACCTGCACCAGGGTTCGTCCTATGTGGTCGACGAACTGGATCTGGAGACCGGGCTCGCCCTGGTGCACGCGGAGGATCCGGACTGGACCACGTCACCGCGCGAGATCGTCGACATCAGCGTGCTGCGCACCGAAGAGAAGCGAGTGCACGGCGGCGTCACGGTGAATCTCGGCGAGGTTTCGGTGAGTTCGCAAGTGGTCGGCTACCTGCGGAGACGTCCGTCCGGCGAAGTGCTGGACCAGACACCGCTGGACCTGCCTGAGCAGAGCCTGCACACCCGAGCCGTCTGGTACACGATCTCGGCCGGGCTGCTCGGCACCTCCGATGGCGTGGCGGGGACCGGGGGCCATCGGACGGGGACCGAAGTTCTGGAGCCGGTGGGGACCGGAGGCTCCAGGGCGGGGACCGAGGAACTTGGCGGAGCACCGGGGACGGGCGCCGAGTTGGATCCGGCGCGCGTCCCCGGTGCCCTGCATGCCGCCGAGCACGCGGCGATCGGCCTGCTACCGCTGTTCGCTACGTGCGACCGCTGGGACATTGGCGGGGTGTCGACCGCGTGGCACGAAGACACCGGGGAGGCGACGGTGTTCGTGCACGATGGCCATCCCGGGGGTGCGGGATTCGCCGACCGCGGATTTGCCGCGATTGTCCCTTGGCTGGCCGCAACGCGGGAGGCGATCGTTTCCTGCGAGTGCCCGGCCGGCTGCCCGTCCTGCGTCCAGTCGCCGAAGTGCGGGAACGGCAACGATCCGCTGGACAAGGCGGGGGCGGTGGCCGTTCTGGACACCGTGCTCGGGGCTTTGCGTCAGCACGGGTCCGTGTCCGGCCACTTGGTGGTTTGAAATGGCTGTGGCTTGAAATTGTGGGTTGATCAGGCGGCGGTGCTGAGGCTCGCCACCGGGGCGACGGCCTGGTCACCGGCCAGCGCACGGACGAGCACGTCGTGCACCTCGGCGGCCTCGGGCAGCTGCCAGCCCCAGACCTCGGGCTTGACCCGCCAGTGCACGACACCGTGCTGGAACGGCGACGGGGGCAGCGGGATGTAGTCGTTCGCGCCGTGCCACTGGATCGAGGCCTCGTCGGCCAGTTCCCGAGGGATGCTCGTGGCGACGGTGGTGAGGAACAGCCAGCGGCCGTTCGGCATCGCGACGATCGGGGCGGGGTGCCCGGTGGCGCGCAGCAGACGGGCGGCGGCCTTGCCGAGCTCGTCGTCGACCTCGATGGCGTCGAGCACGGTGCCGGTGGCGACGAGCAGGCTGTGCGTGTCGTCGCCGAACCAGGTGGCGACCTCGTGCGGGTGGGTCTCGGTCAGTTCACGCCAGTCGTCCTGGGCCGGGACGGGACGCCGCCAGGTGAGGTCGTCACCTTCGGCGGTGAGCGCCGCGGGCTCGGCACCCGGGAGCACCGGCCAGCCACGCCAGGCGAGACCGATCGCCTCCGCCCGCATTTCGATGCGGAAGGCGCCCCGCCAGCTGTCCGGCCAATTCGCGTCCAACATTACTGTCCCTGCCTCAGGTCAACTCTGTCCTGTGTCTGTCTCGGTCGCACCGGCCTCGGCGAACTTTTCGAAGTGGCGCACATCTCAATAAACGGCAAGTTGCACATCGGGAGAAGACCTCACGCGACAACCGGCGGTTACTTAGCGATGAACGCGCGGTAGTGCGACCGGACGGACCGAACGCCGGACGTCCGATTAACGGGCGTGCACGACCGGTACCGAGCCGTTCGTCGCAGCCGACCTGGGCTTCCCGCTCGTGCGGCGGCGTCCGCGGTGAGCGGCGGGCGACCGTTCGGCGGCGAGCTGATCATGGCTTCGACCGCTCGCCGCGCGTCAACGACCGCTGCTCGCGCTCAGCGGTTACTCGCGCGTACTACCGGCCGGTCACCGCTTGGCGACCGTTCACCGTGCGAGCTCCGTCACGGTGACCGGTCGACCGGACCCGCCCTGGCCCGTGCCTCCGCCCGTCCGGTGACCGTCGGCCGCCCCGACGGCTCCGAACGCACTTCGACCAGGGCGTCACCGCGTTCCCATCGGCAGGTCAGCAGCGTGACCGACATCCGGACGGCGACCTGCCGGGCCCGTTCGCAGGCCGCGGCGGGACCGTCCGACGCGTGTGAGGCCGCCGCGAGCGCCGCCAGATCCGCGGCGGCCTCGGCGCGGTGCCGGGTCGTGACGGCGGCGCCGATCCAGAAGGCGAACGCCGCCGCGCCGACCAGGACGGCGACGATCGAGGCGGTCCACACGGTCGCGACGCCGCGATCGTCGGTGGTCACGGCACGCTCCCCGGCTCGGCGATGGCGAAGGCGCTGGAACGCAGCCGGATACCCGGCAGGAGCCCGGCGACCGGTTCGGCCTCGACGCCGGCGGTGATCGTGTCGCCTTCGCGGACGACGTTCAGCCGGGCGCCGGACGGGGCGATCTCCCGCACCGCCTGTTCGGCACGGGCGGGCTGGCCGCGGGCGAGGAGCCTGGCGGCCTCGCGGGCCGCGTCGGTGCAGCGGAGCTGGTCGGAGGCGACCCCGATCCCGGCGAGCAACAGTGCCGAGACGAAGGTCAGCGCGCCGATGCCGAGCGCGGCCTCCACGGTGACGGAGCCGCGGTCGTCGCCGCGCATCAGAACTTCACCGACAGGGCCCGCTCGATGAGGGCGGTGAGCCCGGCGCGGACGGCTTCGCTGTCGATGACCAAGTAGAGGACGGCCGCCAGCGCGGCGGCGGCCAGGGTGGCGATGGCGTACTCGATCGTCGCCATACCGTCGTCTTCGCGGAAGGTGGGGAGCTTGTTCAAGGGAATCGCCTTTCAGTGATTGCTGTCGGTGCACCCCCGCGACCGCGACAGCGGGGCCTTCGGCCGGGCGGGTTCACGTCTTTGATCGCTTCTCGCGCTATTTCTTCAGCGCCGCCCGCCTTTCAGTGATCAGAGGACGCCGTCGAGCCGGCCGGCCAGGCCGAGTACGACGGGCAGGACTCCGAGGCAGAGGAACGCGGGGAGAAAGCACAGGCCGATCGGTGCCGCCAGCAGCACTCCCGCCCGTTCCGCGCGTTCCTCGGCTTCGGCGGAGAGCGACTCGCGCAGCCTTCGCGCGAGGTCTTTCGCGTGCGTGGCGAGCGCGGTGCCCGCCCGTGCCGTCCGGACGGCGGCGACGGCCAGTTCGGTCAGGCCGGGCAGGTCGCGGACCGGCGCCCACGCTTCCGCCGGCCCGATGCCCACGGCGAGATGCGACGCCACCGAACGCAGAGCCGCCGCCGTCTTCGGAGAGGCGGTCGGCACGACGGCCTCGAGTGCGACGGGCACCGGCAGTCCGCCCGCCAGGCAGGCGGCCAGCAGGTCGAGGGTGGCCGCGGACCGGACGAGTTCGAAGGCGCTTTTATCCCGGGGCGGCCGTGCCCGGAGCCGCGTGAAAAACCGACCTGGCCGCGCTACGCGTCCGGCCGTGACACGGGGCCAACAGAAGACGGCACCGCCCAGCAGGATCAACGCCGCGCCGGTCAGCATGACGCCACCCGCCCGGTGAGGGCCCGGCACCAGGCCGTGCCCGCCCAGATCAGCCCGCTGCCCATGACGAGAAGCAGCTGACCGGCGCCCGTCCCGGTGAGGACCTGGACCGGGCCCGCCCCCATGGCCTCGCCGAGCGGCAGGCACACGAGCGGGAGGGCCGCGAGCACGGCGGCGCTCGCCCGTGGACCGGCCATCTTGGCTTTGAGGCGACGGCGGAAGCCGATGCCCGCCTCCGCGTCCCGTCGCGCGGCGTCGAGCACGTCGGCCATCGGCAGCCCGAACCGGGTCGCGAGCGTCCACGCGTTCACGAGTGCCGGTGGCGCGTCCGGATCGGCGGCGATCTCACCACCGAGCCGGGCGGCCGCGATGAGTCCGCGCAGCCGCTCGGACGCAGCGGGGATCGCCTCCGCGGTGGCTTCGGCCGCCGTCACCGGATGGGCGCCCGCGCGGAGTTCACCGATCATCGTCCGCAGCACGGACGCGGTGAGCTCCGCTTCGGCCAGCGCCGCTTTCGCCCGCGCCCGCGACCGGACCTCCTGGCGGACGGTCACGGTGAACACGAGTACCGCCACCGCCCAGCCGATGCCGAGGAACGGCAGGACGAGCAGCGCCGGTAGAGGCCACCAACCCGTCCGAACCGCTTGGGGCAACCGCCAGGCGATCGGCGCGCGCACCATCTGCTTCGGCCAGCAGGCCAGCCCCGCGCCGCAGGAGAGCAGGAACCACGGATTCATGCCGCCAGCCCCTCGAAAGGAGTCTCGTCGCCGATCCAGGTGCCCTTGCTCCACACCGGAACGACTTTGGCCTCACCGCGAAAGGACCGAAGGACGCCGACCTCGTCCAGCCGCCGGATCCCGCTCGGCAGACGGACCATGTGCAGGACCACCCGCACCGCCGCCGTCAGCTGGCTGTGCAACGCGTCGCGTTTCAGCCCGCCGAGCGCGGCCAGCGCCTCCATACGCGCCGGGACCTCCTCCGAGGAATTGGCGTGCAGGGTGCAGCCGCCGCCCTCGTGTCCGGTGTTCATCGCGTTGAGCAACGCGATGACCTCCCGGCCGCGCACTTCTCCGACGACCAGGCGGTCCGGGCGCATCCGCAACGCCTGGCGCACCAGTTCGCTCAGCCCGATCTCGCCCGCGCCCTCGACGTTGGCCGGGCGGGTGAGCAGGCTGACGAACTGCGGATGGTCCGGTTGCAGTTCTCCGGCGTCCTCGACGCAGACGATGCGTTCGGACGGGGGCACGGCGCCGAGCAACGCGGCGAGCAAGGTCGTCTTGCCCGACCCCGTCGCGCCGGAGACCAGGAACGCGAGCCGTCGCCGGATGACCGAATCGAGCAGCTCCGCGCCGCTGGTGCCGAACACCCCGCGCAACCTGAGTTCGGCGAGGTCATGGGAGGCGGGCCGGAGAACGCGGAGTGAGAGGGAGGTCCCGGCGGGCGCGAGCGGCGGGAGTACCGCGTGCATCCGGACCCGGCCTTGCGGCCCGACTCCCGGCAGCCAGCAGTCCGCGAACGGTTGCGCGTCGTCCAGCCGCCGCCCGCCGGCGAGGGCGAGCCGCTGGGCCAGCCGTCGGACCGCTTCCTCGTCGGCGAAACGGATTTCCGTCTCCTGCGGACCTTCACCGGTGTCCACCCAGACCTTGTGGGGAGCGGTGACGAGAATGTCGGTGACGCCGGGCTTTTCGAGAAGCGGCGCGAGCGGGCCGGCGCCGACGAACTCGTCACGGGCCAGCCGGACCGCTCCGAGGACGGCGTCCTGCCCGAGCGAGCCGCCCGCTTCGGCGCGCACCGCCCGCGCGACGCTCACCGGATCCGCCGGGGCGGCCGATCCGGCCAGCCGCCGCCGGACCCGCTCGACCAGATCTTCGGTCATCGCGGGGCACCGGCCAGATTTCCGCGCGCCGCCGCGAGGACTTCGGTGGCCGCCGTGGCCAGATGCCCGCGATGCCTCGGGACGAATTCACCGCGGTCGAGGGCCGCCGAGAGGGATCGCTCGCGACCCATCGAAGTGATGAGCGGGACGCCGACGGCGTCGGCGATCTCCTGCGGGACCAGCCCGGCGGGCGACGGCCCACGGACCGCGACACCGATCCTCGTCGCGTGAGGTTCGAGCCTCGCGAGGACCTGTTTCGCCGCGGCACAGGCACGGAGTTCCGCGGGGACCACGACCACGACGAGATCGGCCAGCCCGATCACGGCGCCCGTCTCGGCGCCGAAATACCTCGGCAGATCGCAGACGACCGTCCGCCCCGCCCGCCGTCCGGCGTTCAGCACGCCCTCGATCGCGTCGGGACCGGGGCCGCGTCCTTCCCTGCCATAGGACACAAAGGACAGTGAGCCGGTGGAGTATTTCTTTCGCGGCAGTGCTTCGCTCAACGCCGCCATGGACACCCTGCCGCCGAGATCGAGCTCCGGCCACCGTGGCCCGCGATCGCGTTCGGCGGCGAGGAGGACGTCGACCCCGCCACCGAGCGGATCGCAGTCGACCAGCAGCCCGCCGGTGCCGGACTTCTCCGCTTGATACGCGACGGCGGCCGCCAGCACGGAAGCCCCGGCGCCGCCCCGCCCGCCGATGATCCCGATGACGACGCCGTCGTCACGCGCCGGCCCGTCGACGACATCGGCGAATTCGCCGATGAGGTCGCCTTCCTCGTCCGGGAGCGAAAGGACCTTCTCCGAACCGGTGTTGAAGGCACGCTCCCACGTCACGGGCGTCGGCGCGCCTTTGCAGACCAGCAGCACCTTGTTTCGCCGCAGCAGGCGGTTCGGCGCGCTCGCGGCTTCCTCGTCGAGCACCACGAGCGGCGCGCGGGCCCACCTCCCGCGTGCGGCGGCCAGATCGGGCGCGCGCTCGACTTCGCAGCCCGCGGCCGCGGCCACGCGCAGGATCTCGTCGAGCAGGATGTCGTCGCCGGCGACGACGAGCGGATGTTCCGCGGTCATGGCTCCCCCAGTGATTCGTCGGACTCGGGTGATGACTCCACGGTCGCGCCGCTCCCCGCCGCGCACAACGCCATTCCGTCCCGCCTGTGGACAACCGGGGTGTTGTGGACAACTCCGCCGCGGGAAACCGGTTTCCCGCGGTTTTGTCGGTCCTTCCCCGCACGAATGCACGGCCCATTTCCCGCTCGCCGCCGAGCAGGAAAACAGTTGAGAGAAAAGAAAGTTAACGAACTCCGAGTGGTTCCGGCCTTACCCAGGCGCGGTTTTCATGGCCGCCGAGGTCTGAACCACTGGCACCACAAGGGATAAAGGAGGCGGCCCTCGCCAGGGGGGAGGGACGAGGGCCGCCTGGGGTTCAGCCCCGGGGGGTCGGACTGAACCTGGGCCCGGTGCAACACCGGACAATCTCACTGTAACTCCGATACCGGCCTGGTGCGGGCGACCTCCGTACCCACAATTCGATAACGGCACGACGCGCCCGATCGGGTGCGCGGTCGTGAATTTTCCACCGCGGTATCCCGATCGTGGTCGACCAACGGGCACGCGCCCGCCCGGCTCTCCTATCCTTGGCGAGTGGACCGACCCAGCACGACGCCCAGCCAGGTCGCGGCGTTCTTCGATCTCGACAAGACGATCATCGCGTCATCGAGCGCGTTGGCCTTCAGCAAGCCGCTTTTGCGCGAAGGCCTCATCAACCGCCGAGCCGCGCTTCGCAGCGCGTACGCCCAACTCGTCTTCTCCCTCGCGGGCGCGGACGCCGCGAAGACCGAGCGGATGCGGGCGGAGGTTTCCGCGCTGTGCGCCGGATGGGACGTCGCGCAGGTGTCCGCGATCGTCCGCGAGACGCTGCACGACGTCGTCGACCCGCTCGTCTACGCGGAGGCGGCGGAACTGATCTCCTCGCATCGCGCGGACGGACACGACGTCGTGGTCCTGTCGGCGACCGGCGAGGAGGTCGTCGCACCGGTCGCCGAAATGCTCGGCGCGACGCGCAGCGTGGCCACGCGGATGCAGATTGTGGACGGTCGCTACTCGGGCGAAGTCGATTTCTACTGCTACGGCGAGAACAAGGCCGTCGCGGCGAAGCAGCTCGCGGCGACCTACGGCTACGACCTCACCCAGTGCCACGCGTACACCGACTCGAGCACCGACATCCCGCTCCTCGAGGTCGTCGGACGGCCGCACGCGGTCAACCCCGACCGCGTTTTGCGCAAGCACGCGACCGAACAGGGCTGGGAGATCCTCGCCTTCGAACACCCGATGTCGCTGCGGACCCGGATCCCGGCGCGCTCGGCCGGGCTGGTCGCGCTCGGCGCCGTCGCGGCGGGGGCCACCTGGTACGGCTACAACCGGCGCAAACGCACGCGCTGAGCGCACACCCACACGGCGGTACCTGGCCGGTTTTCGCAGTCAGGGCCGCGAATTGTCCGTCGCGGAGGGTGCCCGTGTCACTAGATCGAGCCTCTGTACCGGTGCACCCGTCTGCGCACTTGAAGTGACCCGGCTCACGGCGTAGAAAGTAGGTGCGGACGTTCGGTCGGCCAGGGAACAGGTAGAAGAGAAGCCTGTTCCACCCCGGCGAATCTCCGTGTGCGGACACCGGGTACCCACGCGCAGCGCGCCGCGGGAGGCTCGTCGTCTAGGGACTGCGTACCGGGACGCCGGACGCCGAGTCCATGAAGGTACGACCAGAGTTGCACGCTTGGTCGCCCGAGTGGTCCGCACTGACTGGCGGCGCCCGCCGGCTTCTTGCCGACGGGCGCCGCCAGTGTTTTGCCCCCGTTTTCAAGCGTGACAGGCCCCTTCGCGTCCCTTTGTGTATGAACGGACCGTTCGTGCGGGTGGCCGATGGACAAGCAAAGTGCTCGTGGGTAGCTTCCGGATATCAGTGCTTCCAGGTGGACTTCTTTCCATCTGAGAGTCAGGCACGAATCTGGGAGGCTTGAGGTGACGACCCGAACCGCGCACGCCCGTCATCGGAGGATCCATGCGCTGGCCTTGCCCCTCGCGGGCCTGCTCACCCTGGGTGTCGCGGGGGTTCCGGCGACCGCGCAGCCGGTGACGGCCGACGTGGAGGCGCAGCGGACGCTGCGCGGGCTCACCCTGGAACAGAAGGTCGGGCAGCTGTTCGTCACGTGGGTGAACGGGAAGTCCGCCGACGAGGTCAACGCCAAGAACAAGGCCGACTTCGGCGTCGACACCCCCGCGCAGGTGATCGAGAAGTACCACCTGGGCGGCGTCATCTACTTCAACAACGACAGCCGCGACAACTTCGACGATCCGGTGCAGGTCGCCAAGCTGTCGAACGGGCTCCAGCGGGCGGCCCTCCGCAGCGGCGCCCGCATCCCGTTGCAGATCGCGACCGACCAGGAAGGCGGCACGGTCACCCGGATGGGTTCCCCCGCCACCGAGCTGCCGAACGCGATGGCGATCTCGGCCGGCCGTGACACCAAGGCCGCGCAGGAGGCCGCCCGGATCCTCGGGCACGAACTGCGCGCCGTCGGCATCAACCAGGACTTCGCCCCCGACGCCGACGTGAACTCCAACCCGGCCAACCCGGTGATCGGTGTCCGGTCCTTCTCCGGCCGCCCGGAGCTGGCGAGTCAGTTCGTCGAAGCCCAGGTCAGGGGCTTCCAGAACTCCGGACGGCGCTCGGAGACGGTGTCCGCCACCGCGAAACACTTCCCCGGCCACGGCGACGCGGCCACCGACAGCCACCACGAGCTGCCCAGGATCGACCGCAGTGAGGACAGCTGGCGCGCGACCGACGTGCCGCCGTTCAAGGCCGCCATCAAGGCGGGGATCGACTCGATCATGAGCGCGCACATCCAGTTCCCCAGCCTCGACCCGTCGGGTGAGCCGGCCACGCTGTCGAAGCCGATCCTCACCGGCAAGCTGCGCGAGGAGCTCGGTTACCGCGGCGTCGTCGTCACCGACTCGCTGTCGATGGACGCCGTGCGCGAGATGCACACCGACGCGGAGATCCCGGTGCTCGCCCTCAAGGCCGGTATCGATCAGCTGCTCATGCCGGTGAACCTCGACCTCGCGATCAACTCCGTGCTCGACGCCGTCCGCAAGGGTGAGCTGACCGAGCGGCGCATCGACGAGAGTGTCCTGCGGGTGCTCAAGCTCAAGCTGAACCGGGGCATCCTGACCTCGCCGTTCGTCGACCCGGCCAAGGTGATGTCGAAGGTCGGCACCCCGGCCAACCTCGCGACCGCGCAGGGCATCGCCGACCGGTCGGTCACCGCGATCCGCAACGACGGCGGCGTCCTGCCGCTCAAGCAGCAACCGGCGAAGACGCTCGTGACCGGTTGGGGCGTGAGCACGACGGCGTCGCTGGCCGCGAAGCTCACCGCGCACGGAACGCAGGCGACTGCGTTGCAGACCGGTCAGACGCCGACCGACGCGCAGATCTCGCAGGCCGTCGCGGCGGCCAAGAACGTCGATCTCGTCGTCGTGCTGACCAACAACGTCGGTACGTATCCGTTGCAGGGCAAGCTGTTGCAGGCGCTGGCCGACACCGGGAAACCCGTCGTCGCGGTCGCCGCGCAGATCCCGTACGACGCCGGTTACGAGAACCCGATCAAGACGTGGCTGGCCACGTACGGCTACATCTCGCCTTCGCTCGAGGCGCTGGCGAAGGTGATCCTCGGGAAGGTGAAGCCGCAGGGCAAGCTGCCGGTGGACGTTCCCGCCGGCAAGGACGTCGGCACGGTGAAGTACCCCTTCGGCCACGGGCTGACCTGGTGAACCTCAACCGCCGCCACTTCCTCGCCACCGGCGCGCTCGCGGTCCCCGCGCTGACGGCCGGGTCCTCGGTCGCGGGGGCCCAGCCGGAAAGCGAGAGCAAAGGTCCCCCGCTCACCCGTACCGGGGCGGACGTGCTCGCCGCCAAGGGCTGGGCGCCGCTGTCCGGCCGCAAGCTCGGCGTGCTGTCGAATCCGACGGGCGTCCTGGCGAGCGGCGACCACATCGTCGACTCGATGGTCGCCGCCGGCGTCCGGCCGCTCGCCGCGTTCGGGCCCGAACACGGTTTCCGCGGGAGCGCGCAGGCGGGCGGCTCCGAGGGCGACTACACCGATCCCCGCACCGGCGTACCCGTCTACGACGCGTACGGCGCCGACGCGACGAAGCTCGCCGGGATGTTCACGAAGGCGGGCGTCGACACCGTCGTCTTCGACATCGCCGACGTCGGCGCGCGGTTCTACACTTACATCTGGTCGCTGTACACGGCGATGGTCGCGGCGGCGAAGGTCGGCGCGGCGGTCGTCGTGCTGGACCGGCCGAACCCGTTGGGCGGCAAGGCCGCCGGGCCGATGCTGAACCCGGCGTACGCCTCGGGTGTCGGCCGGAAGCCGATCGTGCAGCAGCACGGCATGACCGTCGGCGAACTCGCGCGGTTCTTCGCCGCCGAGTTCCTGCCCGCCGAGGGCGTCACGCCGGGCAAGCTCGAAATCGTCGAAGTGCGGGACTGGCGACGTGATCAGCTCTTCGCGCGCACCGGGCTGACGTGGGTCCCGCCGAGCCCGAACATGCCGACGCCGGACACCGCGCTCGTCTATCCCGGCACCGGGATGTTCGAGGGCACCGTGTTCTCCGAAGGCCGGGGCACCACCAGGCCGTTCGAGATCATCGGCGCGCCGGGCCTCGACTGGCGCTGGCGCGAGAAGCTCGGCGAGCTACGGCTGCCCGGGGTGAAGTTCCGTGAGGCGTACTTCGTGCCGACGTTCGGCAAGTTCGTCAACGAGCCCTGCGGCGGCGTGCAGGTGACCGTCACGGACCCGCGGGCGTTCGACGCCATCCGTACCGCGGTCACCATGTTCGTCACCGCGAAGCAGGTGCATCCGGACAAGTTCAAGTGGCGGCCCGACAACTTCCTCGACAAGCTCTCCGGCTCCGACAGGTTGCGCACGATGATCGACAAGGGCGCCGGAGCGGACGAGATCGTCGGGTCGTGGCAGGCCGAACTGGCCGAGTTCGACCGGAAACGCCGCCGCCATCTCATCTATCGCTGAGGGGAACGACCTTGCGTGTTAGGAAGATCCTGATCGCGGCCGTCTCCGTACTGGTCGCGGCGACCACGCTGTCGACGGCGGGAGCACAGGCGATTCCAGGGAGCGAGCAGCAGCGCGATCGCGCGGCGGGCCGGTTCGACAAGCCGCGTGAGGGTTTCGCGCCCGCGTCAACCGTCCTGCGGGACGGCGCCCCCTCCGACGTCGGTCTCGACCCGGCGCCGATCAAGGCGGCCGAGCGGTTCATCGAGAGCTGGACCAAGCCGGACGTCACCGGGCACCCGCACTTCTCCGGTGCGGTCGGCCTGCTCGCGCACGACGGCGTGGTCGTCGAGCGCCAGGCCGTCGGTGGCGCTGTCCGTTACGCCGACGCGAAAGGCACCGAGCTGCCGCCCGAGCAGCAGGTGCCGATGCGCGCGGACACGATCTTCGACATGGCCTCGATCTCGAAGCTGTTCACCTCCATCGCGGTGATGCAGCTGGCCGAGACGGGCAAGCTGGACATCGCGGCGCCGGTGGTGCGGTATCTGCCCGAGTTCGGGGTGAACGGCAAGGAGGCCGTCACCGTCCAGCAGCTGCTCACGCATGTCTCGGGCTTCGCCGCGACACCGCTCCCGTCGCTGTGGGAGGGCTACCCGGACATCCCGTCGCGCCGGAAGGCCGTCCTCGACAGCCCGCTGAAGAACCCGCCGGGCAGCACCTACCTCTACTCCGACATCAACCTGCTGACGCTCGGCTTCCTGGTGGAGAAGGTGGCCGGGGCATCGCTGGACAAGGTGGTCCAGGACCGCATCGCGATCCCGCTGGGCCTGGCCGACACCGGGTACAACCCGCCCGCGTCGAAACTCGCCAGGGTCGCGGCGACCGAGTACGCCGCGAAGCCGCCTCGGGGGCTCGTACGCGGCGAGGTCCACGACGAGAACGCGTGGTCGCTGGGCGGAGTCGCCGGGCACGCGGGTGTGTTCTCCACGGCCGGGGACATGGCGGTGCTGGCGCAGACGCTCCTCAACGGCGGCGCGTACCGAGGTCACCGGATCCTGCGTGAAGAGACCGTGCGGGCGATGCTGACGAACTACAACCACAAGTTCCCCGACAACGCGCACGGCCTCGGCTTCGAGCTCGACCAGCCCTGGTACATGGGCGCGTTGTCGGCGCCCTCGACGGCCGGGCACACCGGGTTCACCGGGACCTCGCTGGTGATCGACCCGCTGTCGCGGTCGTTCGCGATCCTGCTCACCAACCGCGTGCACCCGACCCGGAACTGGGGCTCGATCAACATCGCCAGGGAGACGTGGGCGAGCTCCCTGGCGAAGGCGATGGCCGTCCGTCCGGTGCGCGGCCGCGACGCGTGGTTCAGCGGCGCCGGGGACGTCTCCACGGCCACGCTCACGACTCCGCCGTTACAGACGCACGGCGGGCCGCTGAAGGTCTCCTTCGACACCTTCGTGGACACCGAGGGTCCCTCGGACTCGCTGTTCCTGGAAACAAGTACCGACGGCGGAGCCACCTGGAAAACGATTACCCTGCGTGTGAACGGACCAGGCGCTCCCGCTGGGGGCCAGACCGGTCTCGGCGGGCACGGTCACCGGGCTTGGTGGCGGGCGGCGGCCGAGGTGTCGCAAAGCTCACAAATCACCCTCCGCTGGCGTTACACGACCGATGCCCGTTACACCGGACGGGGAATTTCCTTGGATGGTGTGAAAGTCACTGAACGCGGCCGCACACTGCTGGACAGTGAGCATAATCCGCCTACCTTCGTCGCTACCGGCTGGAAATTGAGCACTAGGTAACCAGCCAGCTCCGATGCGGTGACCGGACCGCCCCGTTGACCGGGACACAGCCCCTTGCGTCGCGACACTAAGTTGCCAAGTCGTTAGCTCGACCTCGTTAACGGCCTCGACCTGGTTAGCGACTTTCTGGTCAACGATTAATCGCAAATCGAATCCGCAGACACGGATAGGTTGCGATCTTCCCGAAGGGTGTGGGTAGCCTTGTCGCAGATGCCAACGGTTAGTAACTTTCCCACGGTGGGCGATACCGATTCCGTAGTCGCGGCCGCACCGTCCGAGACCGTGCCGGCGCAGCCGACACGGGACGCTGACGCGAGCCCGCTCGTCCGGATTCGCTCCCTCCTGCCCGGGCTCGCCCGGGCTGAACAGCGTGTCGCGAAGGTCGTCCTCGACGATCCCGCGACGGTCGCGCGGCGCAGCATCACCGAGGTCGCGCTCGCGGCCAACACCAGCGAAACCACCGTCACGCGGTTCTGCAAGGCGGTCGGCGTCGGCGGATATCCGCAGCTCAGGATCGCCTTGGCGGCCGACACCGCCCGGTCCGAGGCGCGGTCGTCCCGCAACCTCGGCGGCGAGATCGGTCCGGAGGACGACCTGGCAGCGGTCATCGGCAAGGTGAGCTTCGCGGACGCCCGTGCCGTGGAGGAGACCGCCGACCAGCTCGACATCCCGTCGCTACAGCGGGTGATCGACGTTTTGGCGGGCGCCGGCCGGGTGGACGTCTACGGCGTGGGCGCGAGCGCGTTCGTTGCCGCGGACCTGCAGCAGAAGCTGCACCGTATCGGGCGGGTCAGCTTCGCCTGGTCGGACACGCACATCATGCTGACCTCGGCCGCCGTGCTGAGCCCAGGAGACGTCGCGATCGGCATCTCCCACACGGGCGCGACCACGGACACCGTCGAGGCGCTGCGCGTGGCCCGCGAGCACGGCGCGATCACCGTCGCCGTGACGAACTTCCCGCGTTCGCCGATCACCGAGGTCGCCGACCACGTACTGACCACGGCCGCGCGGGAGACGACGTTCCGCTCGGGTGCGACCGCCAGTCGCATCGCGCAGCTGACCGTCATCGACTGCCTGTTCATCGGTGTCGCGCAGCGGCACATGGACGCGTCGGTCAACGCGCTCGACGCGACCAGGGACGCGGTGGGTTCGCACCGTCTTGGCGTCCGGCCCGACGGCAGGCGGCGGCCGCGGGAAACCGGCAAATGAGCGAAAAAGTGAGGCGCATGATGACCGTCCCACGCCAGGTGGTGCACGTCGATTCGCCAACCGAACAGCGCAATCCACGGACGACCGACATCGACCTGATGTCGACCATGGGCATCCTCGGCGCGATCAACGCCGAGGACCGCCGGGTCCCCGAAGCCGTCGCCGCGGTGCTGCCGCAGGTGGCCCGGGCGGTCGACTTCGCCGTGGAAGCGCTGCGGTCGGGACACCGTGTGCACTACTTCGGGGCCGGCACGTCCGGCAGGCTGGCGACGTTGGACGCGGCGGAGCTCGTGCCGACGTTCAACGTGCCCTCCGATTGGTTCATCGCGCATCACGCCGGCGGCGCACGCGCGCTGCGCCAAGCCGTCGAAGACGCCGAGGACGACGCGAAGGCCGGAGCCGCCGAGGTGGCCGAGTCCGTCGCGCCGGGCGACTTCGTGCTCGGGCTGACCGCTTCCGGCCGCACCCCCTACGTCCTCGGCGCGCTGGCCGCGGCCAGCCGTCGCGGTGCCCGCACCGCGTTGGTGTCGGGCAACCCGGCAGCGGTGACGCCGCCGGGGGTCGATGTCCTCATCGCGGTGGACACCGGCCCCGAGGCGATCGCCGGGTCGACCCGGATGAAGGCGGGCACGGCGCAGAAGATCATCCTCACCGCGTTCTCCACCGCGACGATGATCAAGCTCGGCCGCACGTATTCGAACCTGATGGTCAGCATGCGGGCGACCAACGCGAAGCTGCGCGGACGGACCATCCGGATCCTGCGCGAGGCCACCGGCATGAGCATGGCGGACTGCTCCGACGCGCTCACCGAGGCCGACGGCGACCTCAAGGTCGCGCTGGTCCATCTGCTGTCCGGTGAGGACGTCGCGAGCGCGGCGAAGGCGCTGGCGGCCAACGATGGCCACGTACGCAAGGCTCTCGACTCCCTGCGGGTGCGCGCGAGCTGAACCACCGGCGGACAGACCCGTTCATCCCGACGCCTCGCTCACGCGACGCGAACGGGTGTCCGCCGCCGGGATGGCCGGGTTCATCCCGCTGCTCGACGTCATCGGCTGGGGACATCACGCCGAGCGGGGTAGCAAGGGACCTTTGCTACCACTTATCTCGACGTTGAGACAAACGAGAGCAAAGGTCCCTTGCTCCCCTTTTGATCAGGCGGGCTCCGGCACTCTCGTCCGCGAAGGCACCGAAAGCGCGTAGCCCAGCAGAGCGACGAAGGCGGCAACGGGACCGATCCACCAAACACCCGCTGAGGACAGGACGACACCACCCAGCGCGGCGCCGAGCGCACCCCCTGCGTAGATCGCGGAACCGTTCAGCCCCATGGCGACGGTCGGCGCGTCGGGCGCCAGCGAGAACAGCCGGTGCTGCTGCGGCACCATCAGCATTCCGCCGAACACGCCCGATGCCAGCGCCAAGACCAGCGCGCCGGGCAGGCTCAGCACGGCGACGTCCAGCAGCGCCAGGGTCGCGACCGTCCCGATGAGCGAGAGCGCGCGGACGCGCGCGGGGCCGAGTGAGTCCGTGGCCCGGCCCGCGAAGGCGTTGCCCGCGATCTGCCCGATCCCGAAACCGACGAGCAGCCACGAGATCATCGCGCCCACCGCCACCGGAGCGACCAGCACCGGCAAGTACACGAAGGCCGCGAAGCCCGCGGCGGTACCGAGAACACTCACGCCGAGCACGCGCGCGATCGGCGGCCGCGCGACGACGGCGAGCCTGTCGCGCAACGACACCGTCGGCATCCGGACACGCGGCAGCAGCGGCACGAGGAGCATCACGACCATCGCCACCGCGCCGATTCCCCACATCACCGCGCGCCAGCCGAACCAGTTCCCGGCCAGCACCCCGATCGGCACACCGAGCACCATCGACACGCTCATCCCGGCGGAGACCGTGGCCAGGGCACGGCCGCGGCGCTCGTCGGACGCGAGGGCACCGGCGAGGACGTAGGCGTTGGACTGGAACGCGGCGGCGCCGAGGGCGGCCAGCACGCGGGCGACGGCGACCACGGCGAAGGACTCGCCGAGTGCCTGACCGGCCATGCCGATCGTGAACAGGACCATCCCCGCGCCGAGCACCCAGCGCCGGTCGAGCCGTCCGGTGAAGGCCGCGATGATCGGTGAGGAAACCGCGTAGGTCACCGCGAAGACCGTGGTCAGCTGGCCCGCGACGGCTTCGGAAACGCGCAGGTCGGCGGCGATGGTTGGCAGCAGCCCGTTCAGGACGAATCCGTCGGTGCCGACGGTGAACGTCCCGACGGCGAGTACCAGCAGAGCCCCCAGAGCGAGCCGATCATTTGATGATCGTCGAATCGTCATGGGCGGTATAGTGGCGGGACTATTCGATGACTGTCAAATAGTTTGGAGTGAAGTGAGCAGCACGCTGCCGCAGCCGTCGGTCGACGAGATCGAGATCGTGCCGGTGCTCCAGGCGCTCGCGGACCCCGTACGCCTGGAGCTGATCCGCTCCCTGCGAAGCAATCCTTCGCCGCGAAGCTGTGCCGTCACCGAGTACGACGTCGAGATCAGCCCGCCGACGCTCTCCCATCACTGGAAGGTGTTGCGCGAGGCCGGCCTCACGACGACGTTCGTCGAGGGCCGGACCCGCTGGGTCGAGCTGCGCACCGAAGACGTCCACTCGCGCTTTCCCGGGCTACTGGACGCTGTCCTCGCCTAGCCGCCACTTCGCCGCGAGTTCCGCCGCGGCGCACACACCGACGTCGAGCAGGTACGGCCCCGCCTGCCCACATCCGGCCGCCGGCGCGATCGGCTGACCGTGCCCCATCCCGGTGACGGCGTGCGTGTCGACGGCCGCGCCGACATCGGTCCACTGCTCGGCGAGCTCGCGCATGTTCATCGGAGTGACCGTGTAGTCCGCGGTCCCGTGCCAGACGCTGACCGGCGAACGCGGCCCGGCGCCCGCGGCGCGCACCTTGTCACCCCACTGCTTCGGGGTCAGGTCCTTGCCGGGGTTCATGCAGGAGTACGCGTCGATCATCGAAGTCGCGCAGCCGTAAGGCAGCCCCGCGACGACACCGCCGCCCGCGAACAGTTCCGGATACGCCGCCAGCAGCACCGAAGTCATCGCGCCACCCGCCGACAGGCCGGTCACGTACGTCCGGCTCCCGGCGGAGAACCGCGCCATCTGCGCGATCGATTCGGCCTCTCCGGACCCGCGTTCGATGTCGCCCGCCTGGAACCAGTTGAAACACTTGCTGAAGTTGTTCGCTGAAACCTGTTGCGGCAGAACGAGTTTGAACCGCAGCCTGTCCGCGAGCCCGACCCAGCCGGAGCCACGCGCGTATCCGGCCGCGTCCTGGGTGCAGCCGTGCAGCACGACCACCGCCGGCCGTCCGGAGGGCAGCCCGTCCGGAACGTATTCGAACATCCGCAACGCACCGGGATTGCTCCCGAACCCGGTCACCGGACGGATCGTCGCCGCCTGCGCCGGAGCCGAAAAGAGAAGGGTCAATGCCGAAACCACCGCGCCGATGAGGAGTTTTCGCATCACCTCAGGCTAAAACCGCCGACGCCCGCTTCCCACGTGGAAGACCACCACAGCGACGGCCCGTTTTGTGTGGCCGGACCGGATACCGGCACGCGAACCCGCCGCTTACCGTCGTCCGATGCGGCTCATTCTGGTCCTCGCGATGATGCTGGCCCTGGCCACGCCCGCCCAGGCGGCGAGTGGTTGCGGGAACGTGCGCGTTCCCGGGGCCGCGAAGCAAGAACTGTCCTGTTTGGACGATTTGACGACCACGGGCACCCTGGCCACCGGGCACACCGTCCAGTCCGACTGGGCCGGGCTCACCTCGGCAGGCTTCCCCGTGCCCAAGGCCGTTCCCGGCATCCAGATCGACGGCTACTTCCCGGATTCGTCGACGGCCAACACGACGCACGGCTGGAACCACGACGCGCAGTTCGTGCTGCGGCTACCCGATCGCTGGAACGGCGGACTGGTGGTCTCGGGGTCACCCGGCGTGCGACAGCAGTACGCGAACGATCGCGCGATCGGCGACCAGGTCCTCGCCGACGGCTACGCGTTCGCCGCCACCGACAAGGGCAACACCGGCGCCGATTTCCACACCGACGGACGCCGCCCCGGTGACGCGCTCGCCGAGTGGAACTCGCGGGTCACCCAGCTGACGATCGCCGCGAAGGCCGCCGTCGCGCACCGCTACGGGCGCCTGCCGAGCCGCACCCTCGCGGCCGGGATGTCGAACGGCGGCTACCTCGTCCGCTGGCAGCTCGAGAACCGGCCGTGGCTCTACGACGGCGGCATCGATTGGGAGGGCACGCTTTGGCACGAAGACGGCCCGAACCTGTTCACCTTCCTGCCGCCCGCGATCAAGGCCTACCCCGCCTACGCCGCCGGTTCCGCGCAAGCCCATCAGCGGATCCTCGACGCCGGTTTCGCGCCGGGTTCGGAATTCCTCTGGCCGTACCACAACGACGTCTACTGGGGCCTGACCCAGCGTATCTATCAGGCGGAATTCGATCCGTCGTTCGCCGGAACCGACTACGACTACGCCACTCGCCCGCCGTCGGTGCACCGCGCGGTGGAACGGATCTCGCTGACCGGCCGGATCGGCAAACCGCTGATCACCCTGCACGGCACCCTCGACACCCTGCTGCCGATCACCCGCGATTCCGACGTCTACCAGCGGATGATCGCCGGCCAGGGCCGCGCCGGGCTCCAGCGCTACTACCGGATCGCCGACGGCAACCACGTCGACGGGCTCTACGACGTGTATCCGGACAAGCTGCGGCCCATCGGCCCGTGTTTCCGCACGGCGTTCACCGCGCTCGAAGGCTGGCTCGACGGCGTCCGCCCGCCCGCTTCGGCGACGATCCCGCGCGCGAGCGGTGATCTGGCGACGACTTGCGCACTAAGCTGAAGTTCACCCCGAAACCGTGACGTCGTGGTGGCGCGTGCCGTACTGGGACGTCGACGAGGGTTCTTCGGCGACGTCATCCGTTCCGGTCATCGGTGAGCCGGTGCAGCCTGAGCGCGAGCTGGAGTTCCAGCGCGCGCTCGGGCGACTGCCACTGCTCGCCCAGCAGTGACGCGACGCGATCCAGCCGTTGCACGACCGTGTTGACGTGCACGTGGAGCAGATCCTTCGCTCGCGTCAAGTTGCCGCCACAGGCGAAATACGCGCGCAGGGTGCCGATCAGATCCGTGCCGCGGCGTTCGTCGTAGTCGAGCACGGGGCCGATCGTGGCGGTCACGTACGCACCGAGATCGGCGTGCTCGCCGAGAAGCAGACCGACGAACCCGAGGTCGGCCATGCTCGCGCCTTCTCCCGCGCGGCCCAGCGCCAGCAGCGACGCGACACATCGCACGGCTTCGGCGTGCGCCACGGCCAGCTCACGCGGTGACGCCGCAGGCCCCGCCGCGCCGACCGTGACCGCACAGTCCATTGTGGATGCCAGTTCGGCGGCGACGGACCTGGCTCGCGGCCCGGCGTCCGCACCGCGAGCCAGAAGGACCACTTCGTCGGCGTGGACACCGACGAGGTCCGCGTGCCGGGCGGCCGCGGTGGCCAGCCTTCGCCGGGAGACGTCGTCGGCATGCGCGACCAGCACCACATGCGGTGTCGACAAATCGACTCCCAAGCGGCGTCCGCGTGCCAGTAGCGCGGCGGGATTGCGGCCCGGCGCGGTGAGCAGGTCCGACAGCAGTTCCCCGCGCACTTCGTCCTCGGCGCGCGCGACGGAACGCCGCTGCATCAGCAGTACCGCGGTGACCACGCCCGCCCGCTCGAACAGCCTCCGGTCGGCCTCGCCGAGCGACGGCCCTCCACCTAGTACCAGACTGCCGAGGAATTCCTGTCCCGCCTGGACCGCGCACAGCCAACCGTCCTCAGTGGACACAGCGCGCCCGCTCGTCCTGGACACCGAAACCGCCGCGCGCGAAAGGCTCAGCTCGCCGTCGGTCCGGGCGAGGACGACGCCGTCGGCGTCATAGACGGCGATCGCGCCACCGAGCACGTCCGCGACCGCGGCGGCGACCTCGGCCAGGTCACCGCCGCGCAGCACGAGATCCATCAGCCGGTCGTGGGCGTCCTCGGCGCGGCGCATCGCGTCGTTGTGCGCGCTGATCGTCGCGTTGGCGGCGTTCAGTTCGGCGACCGCGCGGCGCGTCTCGTCGAGCAGATGCGCGTTGTCGAGCGCGATCGCCGCGTGGTCGGCCAGCGACGACAGCAGCGCGACCTCGTCGGGCGAGAACTCGCGGGTGGTCCGGTCGGAGGCGAATAGCACCCCGATGACCTTGCTGCCGATCGCCAGCGGCACCCCGAGGATCGCGGTCAGCCCCTCGTCGAGCACCCCGGTGTCGATCGAGGTGGTGTGGCGGAACCGCTTGTCGTTGAAGTAGTCCGCCGTCGCGTACGGCCGCGCGGTCTGCGCGACGAGCCCGCCGAGCCCCTCACCCATGCCCAGCACGATGTCCTGGAACAGCGCGGAAACCGAGCCGTCGGTCACGCGGACGTAGGTCTTGCCTTCGGTCTCGTCGTTGAGACTGAGGTACGAGACGTCCACGCCGAGCAGTGCCCGCGCCCGCCGCACGATCGACCGGAGGACGGCGTCCGGATCATCCAGCCGGGCGAGATCGCTGGCCGTGTCGAACAGCGCGGCCAGCTCCGCCTCGCGCCGCCTGTGCTCGGCGACGGTGTCCCGGATCCGCAGCGCCAGCTCGGTGGCCTTCGGGTCGACGGGGACGTGCGCCAGCTGCTCGCTGCCCGCCCCGGAGGCGAGCAGTTCGAGCAGCCGGCGCAACTGCGCGGAACCGTCCACAAGGGTCATGCTGACACGTGACTGCGCTCCGTGAGAACTTCCGAATGCAGCGACTCTCCCTTGGTCTCGCGGGCGGCGAGCAGGGCGATCACGGTCAGCACGCACATCGCGACCACGTAGAGCGAGACGGGGATCGTGCTGCCGAACTCCCTGAACAGCGCGACCGCGATGAGCGGCGCCACCGCACCGGCCGCGATCGACGACAGCTGCCCGCCGACCGAAAGGCCGGTGTAGCGCACCCGCGTCGGGAACTGCTCGGAGAAGAACGCGGCCTGCGGGCCGTACATCGCGCCGTGCAGCACCAGCCCGACGGTCGCCGCGAGAATGATGACCCCCGTGTTCTTCGTGTCGAGCATGGCGAAGAACGCGAAACTCCACGCCGCCATGCCGATCGCGCCGAACAGGTACACCGGTCGTCGGCCGATCCGGTCGGAAAGCATGCCCCACAAGGGAATGGTCAGGAAGTGCACGGCCGAACCGATGAGCACCGCGTTGAGCCCCGCCGATTTCGGCATGCTCAGGCCGGTGGTGACGTAGACGAGGATGAACGCGGTGATCACGTAGTACGAGACGTTTTCCGCCATCCGCGAGCCGATGGTGATCAGCACCGCGCGCCAGCTCTTGCGGAAGACCTCGACGACGGGAGCGTGCGTGGTCGCGTTGTTCTTCTGCGCCGCGAGGAACACCGGCGACTCACTGACCGCGAGCCGGATCCACAGCCCGATCACCACGAGGACACCCGAGAGCAGGAACGGGATCCGCCAGCCCCAGCTGAGGAAGGCCTCGTCGGATTGCGTGGCGGCTAGGACCGCGAGTACCGCCGTCGCGAGCAGGTTTCCGCCTGGCGCACCGCATTGCGGCCAGGACGCCCAGAATCCGCGCCGCTTGTCGTCGCCGTGTTCGGAGACGATCAGCACCGCGCCGCCCCATTCGCCGCCGAGCGCGAAACCCTGCACGAGCCGCAGCAGCGTCAGCAGGATCGGCGCCAGGACACCGACGGTGGCGTACGTCGGGAGGATGCCCATCGCGCAGGTGGAACCGCCCATCAGCAACAGGCTCAGCACCAGCAGCCTCTTGCGGCCGACGCGGTCACCGAAGTGGCCGAACACCAGTCCGCCGATCGGCCGCGCGAGGAAACCGACGGCGTAGGTCAGGAAGGCGAGCAGCGTGCTGGTCAGCGGATCGTTGGAGGGGAAGAACAATTTGCCGAACACCAGCGCCGCGGCGGAGGTGTAGAGGAAGAAGTCGTACCACTCGATCGTCGTTCCGATCAGGCTGGCGCTGACGACCTTCGCGATCGAGCCACGGTTCTGGGTGGTCACCGAGGGCGTCCTTTCTTGGGGGTTCACGCGGCGGTCCAGCCGCCGTCGAGGGGGAGCGAGGTACCGGTGACATGGGCGGCGTGCTCGCCGGACAGCCAGAGCACGCACGCGGCGACGTCGGCGGGTTCGATGAGCCGTTTGATCGCGGAACGGCGCAGGAGGACCTGTTCGATCACCGCGTCGCGTTCGAGTCCGTGTTCCTCGGCCTGCGCCTGGAGCTGGCCGGTGACCAGCGGTGTGCGGACGTAGCCGGGATTGACGCAGTTGCTGGTCACGCCGTGCTCCGCGCCTTCGAGCGCGGTGACCTTGGAGAGGCCTTCGAGCGCGTGCTTCGCGGTGACGTACGCGGATTTGAACGGGCTCGCCCGGAGGCCGTGGACGCTGGACATGTTGATCACACGCCCCCAGCCGCGGTCGTACATGTGCGGCAGCGCGCGGCGGATCAGCAGGAACGGCGCGGTGACCATGAGCGCCTGGATGCGGGTGAACGTCTCCGGCGGGAACTCGGGGATCGGCGCGATGTGCTGGAAACCGGCGTTGTTGACGAGGATGTCGACCTCGGCCGGGAGAGTCTCGACGGCTTGGGCGTCGGTGAGGTCGACGACGTGCGCGATGCCGTTGACGTCGGCCGCCGCCTTCTCGACGGCGTCGTCGATGTCGGCGAGGTGGACCTTGGCCCCAGCCTTGGCGAGCGCTTCGGCGCAGGCCAGGCCGATCCCGCTCGCCGCGCCCGTGACCAGCGCGGACTTACCGGCCAGATCGCTGTGATACGCACCACTCATGCCGGACGACGTTAGGTCGCCCGGCCCGCTTAGGCCATGTGATCACGCACTACACCTGGGCAAGATCCCGTGTGGGATCTCACCAGGGTCAGCCGGCGGCGTCGGAGATCGACTTCGCCTCGCGGGCACCCGCCTCGAAGGCTTCACACGAAAAGAGCAGCCAACTCCGGACGCCCTCCGGAGTCCCGGAGCTGAAGGCCGAAGCGGCTTCGAGGTACTTCGGCACCCGCCGGAAGTACGCGACCTCCGGCACCGTCAGTGCCTTCGGGTCCAGCCCGGTCGCCACCGCCGAAAGCCGCGCCGCCGCCCGCGCGACGACACCGTCCGCGGAGCCGAAAGGCTTGAGCGCCAACAGTTCCCCGTGCACGACGGCGGTCAGCACCGGCCCCGGCACCGACGTCGCGCCGGTGACGAGTTGCGCCAGCATCTCCAGCCGCGGCCCGACGTCACCGGCCGACCGCGGCCGCCCCAGCGCGTCGGGATCCGTCACCAGATCCGACGCGGCGAGAACGTGCAAGCGCGCCAACGCCTGCAACGGCGCGCGCCGCCACGTCGGCAGCTGGCCCTCCAGCGCTTCCGCGACCCGCAGCGCGCCCGCCAGCACCGGATCGGTCACTTCGCCGGATTCGGGCAGTTCGGGCGCGGCGCCTTCGATCCCCGCCGACGCCCGCGCCGACCGCACGGAGGCTTCTGCCGCCGTCGCCGCGCCGCCGCGCAGGTTGGCGGGCAGCCGGTGGACGGCGAACACCGCGTCCTGGGCCGATTTCGCGGCCGCGGCGACCCCTTCGAGGTCCAGCAGCGGCTTCAGCGGATCCGTCACGCGTCCAGCACCTGGCCCTCGCGGCGCACGACCGGCGCCTGCACCGACCACGGGAAGTTGATCCAGCGGTCCGTGTGCTTCCAGACGTACTCGCATTTGACCTCTGAGCGCGGCTTCTCGTAGACGACCGCGCAGCGCACCTCGGCGACGTGGTCGGCGCAGAAGTCGCGGACAAGCTTCAGCGTCGCACCCGTGTCCGCGACGTCGTCGGCGACGAGCACCTTCTTCTTCGTCAGGTCGACGACGTTCGGCACCGGCGGCAGCATCACCGGCAGGTCGAGACGCTGGTCGACGCCGGTGTAGAACTCGACGTTCATCACGTGCAGGTTCTTGACGTCGAGCGCGTAACCGAGCGCGCCGGCGACGAAGAGCCCGCCGCGCGCGATCGACAGGATGAGGTCCGGCTCGAAGCCGTCGTCGGCGACGGCCTGCGCCAGCTCCCTGCTGGCCGTCCCGAACAACTCCCAGGTGAGCTCTTCCCGCTCCTCGGCCATGCTGCCTCGCCTTCTCGATCGTTCCCGCGAGCATAGGCAACGCCGCAGTGGCCTTCTCGAATGCTTCGAAACTGGCTATCGAGTAAGGCCATTGCCGTCCGTAGCGTCGACGCCGTGACCGACTGGAACACCCACGCCACCCTGCGCGGCGAACGCGTCCACCTCGAACCGCTCACCCGCGACCACGCGAAGGGCCTGTTCGCGGCCGGCTCCGACCCGGCGATCTGGACCTGGCTCAGCCTCCGGCAGCCACAGGACCTCGCCGCGGCCGAAGCGATGGTCGACGACATCCTCGCCGACAAGGACCGCCGCGCCTGGGCGCAGATCGACGCGCGCACCGGCGAGGTCACGGGCACGACGTCGTTCTACGCGATGAGCGCGCGCCACAAGATCGTTTCCATCGGCCACACCTGGATCGGTTCCGAATGGCAGCGGACCGGACTCAACCGCGAGTCGAAACTCCTGTTGCTGCGCCACGCTTTCGACGACCTCGGAGCGAACCGCGTCTCGTGGGAGACCGACATCCGCAACCTCAAGTCACAGAAGGCGATCGAACGTCTCGGCGCGCAACGGGAAGGGGTGCTGCGCGCGCATCGCGTGCGGCCCGACGGAACCGTCCGCGACACCGTCGTCTACTCCCTCACCGGACCAGAATGGCCTGCGGTCCGTACCGCTTTGTCCTCAAGCGTGTGAATGCCGCGCGCAACCACGATGCAACCTTTTACTTCGCGTCGTAACGTCGATAGCGTGCCAACGGGCGTGAAGACACGCGAATCACAGGAGGCATCGCACCATGACCGAGCAGTCGCCGGCGCTGGACAATTTGCTCACGGAGAGCAGGACCTTCCCCCCGAGTGAGGCTTTCAGCGCGCAAGCGAATGCCACCGCCGACTTCTACGCCGAAGCCGACGCCGACCGGGAAGCGTTCTGGGCCAAGCAGGCCGAGCGCCTCCACTGGGAAACGAAGTGGTCGCAGGTACTGGACTGGACCAATGCGCCGGTGGCGAAGTGGTTCGTGGGCGGGAAGCTCAACGTCGCGTACAACTGCGTCGACCGCCACGTCGATTCCGGGCACGGCGACCAGGTCGCCATCCACTGGGTCGGCGAGCCCGGCGACAGCCGGGACATCACCTACGCGCAGCTGAAGGACGAGGTTTCCAAGGCCGCGAACGCCTTCGAGTCCCTCGGCCTCAAGGCGGGCGACCGGGTCGCCATCCAGATGCCGATGGTCCCCGAAGCGATCGTCGCGATGCTCGCGTGTGCCCGCATCGGCGCCTTGCACAGTGTCGTCTTCGGTGGTTTTTCCCCGACAGCACTGCGTTCCCGGGTGGACGACCAGGCGGCGCGGGTCGTCATCACCACCGACGGCCAGTACCGTCGCGGCAAGGCCGCCCCGATGAAGGCCAACGTCGACGAAGCGCTCGAAGGCGCCGAATCGGTCGAGAAGGTCATCGTCGTCCGCCGCACCGGGGAAGAGGTGCCGATCACCGAAGGCCGTGACCTCTGGTGGCACGACCTGGTCGACGGCCAGTCCGCGGAGCACGCGCCGCAGGCGTTCGACTCCGAGCACCCGCTCTTCATCCTCTACACCTCCGGTACCACCGGGAAGCCGAAGGGCATCCTGCACACCTCCGGCGGTTACCTGACCCAGGCGGCGTACACGCACCACAACGTCTTCGACCACAAGGCGGGCGAAGACGTCTACTGGTGCACCGCCGACATCGGCTGGATCACCGGGCACACGTACATCGTGTACGGGCCGCTGGCGAACCGGACGACGCAGGTCGTCTACGAAGGCACGCCGAACACCCCGCACGAGGGCCGTCACTGGGAGATCGTCCAGCAGCACAAGGTCTCCATCTACTACACCGCGCCCACGCTGATCCGCACGTTCATGAAGTGGGGCAACGAGATCCCGCAGAAGTACGACCTCTCGTCGCTGCGTGTGCTCGGCAGCGTCGGCGAGCCGATCAACCCCGAGGCGTGGATCTGGTACCGCGAGAACGTCGGCGCGAACTCGGCGCCGATCGTCGACACCTGGTGGCAGACCGAGACCGGCGCGATCATGATCTCGCCGCTGCCGGGGGTCACCGCCACGAAGCCGGGCTCCGCGCAGCGGGCGTTGCCGGGCATCTCGGCGAAGGTCGTCGACGACCAGGGCGTCGAGGTCGGCAAGGGCGGCGGCGGGTACCTGGTGCTCGACAAGCCGTGGCCGGGCATGCTGCGCGGCATCTGGGGCGACGAGCAGCGGTTCCGTGAGACCTACTGGTCCCGCTTCGCCGACCAGGGCTACTACTTCGCCGGTGACGGCGCGAAGTACGACGCCGACGGCGACGTCTGGCTGCTGGGCCGGGTCGACGACGTGATGAACGTGTCCGGGCACCGCATCTCGACCACCGAGGTCGAGTCCGCGCTGGTCTCGCACCCGACGGTCGCCGAGGCGGCCGTCGTCGGCGCGACCGACCCGACCACCGGGCAGGGCATCGTCGCGTTCGTCATCCTGCGCGGCAACGCCGTCGACGGTGGCGACGAGGCCGTGCAGGAGCTGCGCAACCACGTCGCGAAGGAGATCGGGCCGATCGCGAAGCCGCGGCAGATCCTGGTCGTGCAGGAGCTGCCGAAGACGCGGTCCGGCAAGATCATGCGCCGCCTGCTGCGCGACGTCGCCGAGAACCGCCAGGTCGGCGACGTGACCACGCTGGCCGACTCGTCGGTGATGGACCTGATCTCTTCGGGACTGAAGTCCGGCAAGTCCGAGGAGTAATCCCACCTCAAGCGCTATGAAAGGTCCTTTCCTTGCAAATTTTGCAAGGAAAGGACCTTTCATGGCGTTCGACACGCCTACCACACCCCGGTTCGCCCTACTCGAACGCCTGTTCTAGGATGTGCCGGGTACCACCCCATACCCGGGCAAGGAGACGACACCGACGATGACCGTGGATGCCTTGACACGCACTGACGCCGTGTCCGAAGAAGCGGCTACCGAAGCGCCCGTCGACTCGACGCCGCAGGCGGAGACGGCCGAAGCCCCGGCCGAGGCGAAGACCGAGACTCCGGAGGCCCCGGAGACCCCCGCCGACGAAAACACGGTGGAGTCCCCCAAGCCCAAGCGTGGCCGCCCGAAGGTCGCCACGACGGCGAAGAAGACGCGCACCGTCGAGCTGACCCTCACCGTCACCGGCACCGCGGACGGCGAGTGGCAGGCCGAGCTCAAGAACGGCGCCAAGTGGGTCGCGAAGGGCCTGGAGATCCCGGCCGCGGCCGTGTCCCGCGCCGCCAAGGAACTGCACGCCGACCTGTCCGGTCCGATCGACGAGGTCATCAACGCCGCCCGCGAGCTGCAGGCCGCGAAGGTCGCTCAGCTCGAAGCCGAGCTGGAGAAGGCGAAGCTGGCGCTGGCCGAGCTGGACGCGTAAGACTTTCCTCCTGACCGGGGCGGACGCTGGATATCAGTGTCCGCCCCGGTTTTTCATTCCGCGATCGGCGGCCGCGAAGGCAGCGGCGTCTTGAACTCGATCCACTGACTGTCCACAATGGCCTCGACACTGTGCGGGACACCGCGCGGGTGGACGAGCGTGCCACCGGCTTCGATGGCCACTTCCCGGCCGTCGAGCGTGCCGCGCAGCGAACCCGAAACCAGGTACACGATGCTGTCGTGATCGTGGCTGTGCACGGGAGAAGCGACGCCCGCCGGGTACGAGATCTCGTACGCCAGGCCACCTTCCGCCGTGGCGAGCGTGCGGAACCGGCCCTGCCCACCGATCAGCGGCAGACCCTCCACTGTGGACATCGGAGTCCAGGTCATCGCACGGGCTCCATGGCGGCGGCCTCCTCGCGGTCCGGGTCACGGGCGAGCGCGACACCGATGACGGTCACGACGGCGGTGGCGAGCAAGTAGACCCCGATCGCGACCCAGGTGTCGAAACCGGCCAGCAGCGCCGTGAACAGCAGCGGCGCGGGCGCTCCGCCGATCACGCCGGCGAGGGTGTACGCCAGCGAGCTGCCGGTGTAGCGCAGGCGCGGCGAGAACTGCTCGGTGACGAGCGCGGCCTGCGGCCCGTAGAGCGCCGCGTGGATGACGAGCGCGAGCACGATGCCGATCGCCAGCATGGCGAACGAACCGCCGCTGACCATCGGGAAGAACACGAACGGCCAGATCCCGGCGGCGATGGTCGCGACCAGGTACATCTTGCGCCGGGAGACGCGGTCCGAGAGCGCGCCGAACAGCGGCATCAGGATCAGCTGGAACGCCGAACCGATCATCACCGCGGCCAGCCCGGCGCCGCGCGAGAGGTCGGTGTGCGTGGTGACGTACGTGAGGACGAAGACGGTGAACAGCGCGTACAGCACGTCCGGGCAGACGCGGATCAGCACGGCCGCGACCAGCGCGCGGCGTTCGGTGCGGAAGACCTCCGAGATCGGCGCCGACGGACGTTCACCGCGCTCCTGGATCCGCTTGAAGACCGGGGTCTCCTCCAGCTTGAGCCGGATCCACAGGCCGAACCCGACCAGCGCGCCGGAAAGCAGGAACGCGATCCGCCAGCCCCAGCTGTTGAACTGGTCCTCGGTGAGCAGCCCGGCCAGCACGGCGAGGACACCGTTGGCGAGCAGGTTGCCCGCGGGCGGGCCGATCTGCGCGGCGGACGCCCAGAAACCGCGTTTGTTCGGATCGCCGAACTCGCTCGACAACAGGACGGCGCCACCCCATTCGCCACCGATGCCGACACCCTGCGCGAACCGCAGCGCCACGAGCAGCACCGCCGCGAAGCCGCCGATGTTCTCGTAGGTGGGCAGGACACCGATGAGGAACGTCGCCACTCCGGTGAGCACGAGCGTCATGACCAGGATGCGCTTGCGGCCGAGCACGTCGCCGAGGCGGCCGAACAGGAACCCGCCGAGCGGCCGGGCGAGGTAGCCGACGGCGTAGGTGGAGAACGCCGCCATCGTGCTCGCGAGCTGGTCTTCCGACGGGAAGAAGAGATTTCCGAAGATCGTCGCGGCCGCCACCGAGTAGGCCGCGAAGTCGTACCACTCGAGCGCTGTTCCCGAGAGGCTGGCCGCGAAGGCCTTGTGCAACGAACGCCGGTCACCGGCTGGTGAGGTCATGTCCACATCCGTCCGTAGGAGATCCGCAACCCCGCCGGGAGGGGTTGAATTGCGGATATACTCCTTGTATACAAGCTGTATGCGCAACCCCCAATCTCGGAGGACAGATGCCTGAGCTGCGTTTCACCCTTCCCGACGGCCAGGAGCGGCGGACCGAGGTCCGCACGCTGCTGAACGCCGGATACGCCGGTCGCAGCCAGGAGGACGTCGCCGCCCACGTGGCCGAACTGGCCGAACTCGGCGTCCCCGCGCCTTCGGTGATCCCGGCCCTCTACCCCGTCGCGCCGTACCTGGCGAGCCAGACCGACGAGGTCCCGGTGCAGCACGAGCGGACCTCCGGCGAGGCCGAATGGGCCATCGTCATCACCGGCCCCGCGCCCGAGGACGTCCTCCTGACCGCCGCCTGCGACCACACCGACCGCGCGCTCGAAGCGCACGGCGTCGCGTGGAGCAAGAACGCCGGCCCCGACGTCCTCGCCGCCAAGGCGTGGCGGCTCGTGGACGTCCAGGACCGGCTCGACGACCTCACGCTCTCCGCCTGGGCCGGGGAAACCCTGATCCAGCAAGGAAAGCTCGCCGAACTGCTGCCGCCGTCGTACTGGCTGGACGTCCTGCGCGAGCGTGACCTCTACGCCACGGGCACCGTGCTGATCTCGGGAACCATCCCGATGGTGCACGGCGTCGACCAGTTCGCCGACTCCTGGCGTGTGGAACTGGGCGACCCGGCGACCGGCGAGACGATCGAACTCGCCTACACCGTGCGACGGCTGCCCGAACCGATCGGCTGAAGCAGCTCGCCGAGGAAGGCCCGGTACTCGTCCTTCATCGGCAGCTCGCGCTCCACGCGGACGCGGCGGCGGGTCGCGGAGACCTCGACCTCGCGCACCGGATCGAATCCGGTGCGCTCGTAGGATTCCCAGTACAGCCCGACGCCGCGCCGTTGCCAGGCGGGAACTTCGGTGAAATTGACGCCGTGCGCGAAGAGCAGCTCGTTCTTCTCGGAGACGCCGGCGCCGTCGAGAACGGCTCCGGCCTCGCTCGCCGATTTCCCCGCCTTGCGGAGAATCCAGTAGCACCAGCCGTTGAGCGCGCACCGGGCCGCGTCCGCCTGGCGCCAGGAGAAGTAGTCGACGACGTCGTCCGCCGTCGTGCCGAGCCAAACGCGGCCGTCGAAGTGCGCGGGCACTCCGGCCGCGTGAGTGAACGCGGCCGAGGCGACCCCGGCGGAGATCGACACGAGCTTCTCGACACCCCGGCCGAAGAGGTCGGCGGAAGGGGCGAGCACGAGCGAGATCTCGTCGCTTTCCGTGTACACGTAAGGCGAAGCGAACTCCGACAGTAAAGCGCCCGCCGCCTCGGCCATACAGTCGGCGAACCGGGGATCGAACGGCTTCTCGAACCGCGCTTCGGTGAACTTCGAGAAACCCCGGCCGTCGACGCGGAGCACCGTCCACGCTCCAGGTGGCACGGTCAGCCCGTGGAACCACTCGCGTTCCCGTTGCCGTGCCTCGAAATCACCGGCGTCCATGGTTCACCCCCGCTCGACGACGAAACCGCCTTCGCCGTCGAAACCGACGGTGTACAGCTCGTCGAAACCGTCTTCGGCGCTCGGGCGCCTGAGGCGTTTCAGCGTCGCATACAGACCGACGTCGGGCACCCGGGTTTTCCCCTTCCGGCGCGCGTTGCGCTCTTGGGAGCCTTCGAGATCCGGTGGGAACCAGTACCCGAGGACCCGAGCGCCGTACCGTCTGGCGACTTCGATCAGCGGCGCCCATTCCTCCGGCGAGGGGTTGGTGTTGTCCACGACCACCGAACGGCCCTCCTCGAGCGCTTCGGCCAGCATCCGCAGCTGCCGGACCTGCGGCCGCCGGGCGTTGGGGAAGGTGTCCTTGCTGACGTGGACGTGTGTCGCCGCGAACTCCCGTCGGAAGAACGTCGACTTCCCGGCTGCCTGGAGCCCGATCAGGATGACCATCTCTGCCACGCCCACAACGTAGCCGACGGGTTAGGTAAGGCAATATTCAATAAGGATTGCCTCTATTCACCGAAACGGTCTTCGCTCGCCGGATACCGTTCTTTGTGTTTCACTGAAAAGGTGACCGATACCGTATCGACTTCACATCCTCACGAACCGCACGAGGACCTTGGCGGCAGGCTGAACTGGTTGCGCGCCGGGGTTCTCGGCGCGAACGACGGGATCGTCTCGGTGGCGGGCATCGTGGTCGGCGTCGCGGGCGCGACCACCGACTCCACCGCGATCGCCACCGCGGGAATCGCGGGTCTGGTCGCGGGCGCGCTTTCCATGGCGGGCGGCGAATACGTCTCCGTGAGCACGCAGCGCGACACCGAACGCGCCCAGCTTCGGCTGGAAAAGCGCGAACTGAAAGAGATGCCGGAGGCCGAAGAACGGGAACTCGCGGAAATCTACGAAGAGAAGGGGCTTTCCCCGGAACTCGCCGCCGAGGTCGCCCGCGAACTGACCGAAAAGGACGCGCTGCAGGCGCACGCCGAGGCCGAACTCGGCATCGATCCGGACAATCTGACCAGTCCTTGGCAAGCGGCGTGGGCGTCGCTGGTGGCGTTCACCGTCGGTGCGCTCCTGCCGCTGCTGGCGATCGTGTGGACGCCGACCTCGGCGCGGGTCTGGGCGTGCGCGTCGGCGGTTGTGATCGGGCTGGCGTTGACCGGGTTCATCAGCGCGAAACTCGGCGACGCCCGAGTCGGCCGCGCGATCGCGCGGAACGTCGGTGTCGGCGCGCTGACGATGCTGGTGACCTACTACGTCGGCGTGCTGTTCGGGACGAGCGTGGCGTAGGCGGTGTTTCTCGTGATTGAAGGCGTAACTCACGTGATCAGAGACGTAACTCGTGAGTTACGCCTCCAAACACGCGAGTTACGCCTTCGATCACGCGAGTTACGAGTAGCGAAAGGGCCCTTCACCGCTTCCTATGCGGTGAAGGGCCCTTTCAGCACGTTCGAGGATCGCTCGTCAGTGCGGCATGAAGCGCGTCAGTGAACGCCCTTCATCAGCTTGCGGATCATCGGCGTCGCCACCAGGAGCGCCACACCGACCACGATGGCCACCCCGCCGACGATGCTGAAGTACGGCGCTTCGTCGTCCACCGTGTAGAACTCGGCGAGCTTTCCGGACATCGCCGTGCCGAGCGAGATGGACAGGAAGTTCAGCGCCACCATCTGCGTCCGGAACGCCTCCGGCGCGAGTTTGGTCGACAGCGAGAGCCCGACCGGCGAAAGCATCAGTTCCGCCATGGTGAACACGAACAGGATGCCTGCCAGCGCGAGCAGCGGGCTCGCGTTCTTGCCGCTGCCGACCATCGGGAGGAACAACAGGAACGCCACGCCCATGGTGACCGTGCCGAGCACGAACTTGATCGGCGACGACGGCTGCCGCGAGCCGAGTTTCGTCCAGACCGCCGCGACCACCGGCGCGAACAGGATGATGAACACCGGGTTGATCGAGTTGACCCACGCCACCGGCATCTCCCAGCCGAAGATCGTCCGGTCGAGACGTTCGTCGGTGTAGGCCGCGACCACGGTGAACTGCTGCTGGTACAGCGAGAAGAACGCGGCGCTCGCGATGAACATCGGGATGAACGAGTACACCCGGCTGCGTTCGTCGGAGGTGATCTTCTTGCTGCTGATGATGACCACGAAGTAGACCACCGAGATGACCGCGACGGCCCAGACGACGACGTCGACCAGGTTCGCCGGGGTGATCACGCCGAAGACCACGAGCAGCACGATCGCGGCGACACCCACCGCGGTGCCGCCGAAGACCAGCGGCCGCTGCGACGCGGGCAGCGGGTTGGGGACCTCGCTCGCCTTCTCGCCGAGGTTCTTGCGGCCGATCGTGTACTGGATCAGGCCGAGCGCCATCCCGAACGCGGCGAGCCCGAAGCCGACGTGGAAACCGATCTCGCTCTGCGCGAGCCCGGTCAGCAGCGGGCCGACGAAGCCACCGACGTTCACGCCCATGTAGAAGATCGTGAAACCGCCGTCACGCCGCTCGTCGCCCGGCGCGTACAGCGTCCCGACGATGGCGGTGGCGTTGGACTTCAGCCCGCCACTGCCGACGGCCACGCAGACGAGGCCGACGCCGATGCCCGCCAGACCGGGCAGCACGGCGAGGCTGATGTGGCCGATCATGATCAGGATCGCGCTGTAGAACAGCGTGCGTTCCGAGCCGAGCACCCGGTCCGCGACCCAGGCGCCGATCACCGCCGACAGGTAGACCATGCCGCCGTACGCGCCGACGATGCCGAGCGCGGAGGCCTTCGGCAGCGCCAGGCCACCCTGGCTGACTTCGTAGTAGAGGTAGATCGGGAGGATGCCGAGCATCCCGTAGAACGAGAAACGCTCCCACATCTCGACACCGAAGAGGTTCGCGAGCCCTCGTGGGTGCCCGAAAAACCTCGTGTCCCGCTGGACCTCGGTAGAGGTACTCACCATGCCGTCCTTAGTGAAGACATCGTTGTCGGTTTCCGGTTGACATGCTAGAAGCCCACTATGTGGACGGGACACCGACGTCCGCATGATCTCTGTGGCAGCTGTCATGAACGCGAGATCTCCGCAGCTTGAGACGTTAAAATGTCGTCAAGGTGCGCCGGGAAGTCTGGTCGGCAACAGTATTCGTCGTTGCCGAAACCCGGAGGATGCCGTGAGCACCGGCCCGACCCGTCCCGCGAAAGCCGTCGCCGAATTCGCCCGCTACCTGCGCACGGAGACGACCGGCGGGATGATCCTGCTCGGGGCCACCGCGATCGCCCTCATTTGGGCCAATTCGCCCATCGACGACGTTTACCGCGCGATTCGCGATTTCCGGCTCGGCCCCGAATTCCTCCACCTGAATCTGACGATCGGCGACTGGGCGAAGGACGGCCTGCTCGCGCTGTTCTTTTTCGTCGCGGGGCTCGAACTCAAACGCGAACTCGTGGTCGGTGAACTTTCGCGGTTCAAGCAGGCGATCCTGCCGGTGGTCGCCGCGATCGGCGGCATGATCGTCCCGGCGCTGGTCGCGCTGGCCGTCGGCTGGGGGGCGCCGGGCATCGAACGCGCGTGGGCCGTCCCGGTCGCCACGGACATCGCGTTCGCGCTGGGTGTCCTCGCGCTGACCGCGTCGAACCTCCCGAACAGCGCCCGCGTCTTCCTGCTCTCGCTCGCGGTGGTCGACGACCTCGGCGCGATCCTCCTCATCGCGATCCTGTTCACCGCGAAGTTCGACCTCGTCGCCGCGGGCGTCGCGGTCGCCGCCCTCGCGCTGTACGCCTACCTGCAGCACCGCCGTGTCCGCAGCGCCTGGATCTACGTGCCGCTGGCGTTGATCACCTGGGTCGCGGTGCACTCGGCCGGCGTCCACGCCACCATCGCCGGCGTCGCGCTCGGCCTGCTCACCCGCGTCCGCGCCGACGACGGCGAGGAGCACGCGCCCGCGATCCGGCTCGAACACCGGCTGCAGCCGTGGTCGGCCGCGGTCGCGGTTCCGTTGTTCGCCCTGTTCGCGGCCGGGATCAAGGTGGACGGCGAGTCGCTCGGCGAGGTGTTCACCACGGCGTTGCCGCTGGCCATCCTGGTCGGCCTGGTCGGCGGGAAGCTGCTCGGGATCTTCGGCGCCAGCCTGCTCGCGGTGAAGTTCAAACTCGCGGAGAAACCCAGGGGCATGGGCTGGCGGGACATCGGCGCGTTGTCGATGCTCGGCGGCGTCGGGTTCACCGTGAGCCTGCTGATCGCCGACCTCGCGCTCGACGGGGAGGCCGTCGAACTGGCGAAGGCGGCGGTGCTGATCGCCTCGGCCATCGCCTCGCTTTCGGCCGCCGCGATGCTGCTGCACCGCAGCCGGGTGCACGCGCGCGAAGACTGAGACCGCGACACTCGCCGGTCCGTCGCGCCCGTGATCGGGGCACGTGGCACGATGGCCGGTGTGAGCAGCCCCAAGCACGAACGTACCGGCCCCGACGGCGTGGGGGCCGTGCCCTACCTCCCCCTGTCGAGCGATGACGACGTGGTAGCGAGCGAGCAGTCCCTCGGGAAACTCGTCGGCGATGCCACACAGCACGTCTCGACGCTGATCCGCGCCGAGGTCGAGCTGGCCAAATCCGAGGTCGTCGCGGAGGCGAAGAAGGGCCTCAAAGGCGCCATCTTCTTCCTCGTCGCGCTGGTCATCGGGCTGTACAGCTCGTTCTTCTTCTTTTTCTTCCTCGGTGAACTGCTGTCCGAGTGGCTGATGCGCTGGGCGGCGTTCGCGATCGTGTTCGGGCTGATGCTCGTCGCGACGGCGGCCGCGGGCTTCCTCGGCTACCGCAAGGTGAAGAAGATCAAGGCGCCGGAGCGCACGATCAACAGCTTCAAGGACACCGCCGCCGCGTTCAAGCCGCGTCACGGCGCCGAAGACCAAGACTGAGTCTTCGAGCGGTGCAGGCGACACCGGACCCGTCGATCGTCCGGATCGACGGTCCGTGGACCCATCGTGACGTCTCGGCGAACGGCATCCGGCTGCACGTCGCCGAACTCGGCGACGGGCCGGTGGTCCTGCTGCTGCACGGGTTCGCCGAGTTCTGGTGGGCCTGGCATCACCAGCTGACGGCGCTCGCCGACGCCGGTTTCCGCGCGGTCGCGGTCGATCTGCGCGGCTACGGCGACTCGGACAAACCCCCGCGCGGCTACGACGCCTGGACGCTCGCCGGCGACGTCGGCGGGCTGATCAAGTCGCTCGGCGCGCGCAAGGCCCATCTCGTCGGGCATGCCTGGGGCGGCATGCTCGCGTGGACGGTCGGCGCGCTGCACCCGCGGCTGGTGTCGTCGGTCAGCGTGCTGGGCGGCGCGCATCCGCTGGCGTTGCGCGGGGCCGTCCGTCGGCCTGGACAGCTGCGTGCTTCGGGACATCTGTTCCGCTTCCAGTTGCCGATGGCGCCGGAAAAATGGCTGGTCAAGGATGACGCGCTCGCCGTCGAAGAGCTCTTCCGCGCCTGGTCCGGTCCACAATGGACGGACACTGCCGACTTCACCGAGACCGTGCGGACGTTCCGGCAGGCGATGCTCGTGCAGGGGGTGCCGCACAGCGCGCTCGAGTACTACCGATGGGCGTTCCGCGCACAGTTCCGCGGCGAAGGACGTCGATTCAGCGAAGCGCTGCAAGGTCGCTTCGCTCCTCGCGTGCTGCAACTGCACGGCGAGGAGGATCGGTGCGTCCTGCCCGACACCGCGGCGGCGTCACGTCGCTGGGCACCGGACGCCCGTCTCGAGCGCTGGCCCGGCATCGGGCACTTCCCGCATCTGGAGGCCCCGGAGCGCACGTCGGCCGCGCTACTGGACTTCTTCCGTATCTTGGAAGCATGACCGAACGCAAACCGACGGGCGTGTCGTTCGAGTCCTGGGTGGACCGGCAGATCAGCGCCGCGGAGGCGAAGGGCGAGTTCGACGACCTGCCCGGCGCGGGGAAGCCGCTGCCGAAGACCGACGGCGAGGACACCGCGCTGGCGTGGGTGGTGAACAAGGTGCGCGCCGAAGGGCACGACGTTTCGGCGCTGCTGCCGCCGTCACTGGCGATCGCGAAGGAACTCGATGACCTGCCGGACACACTGGCTCGTGTACGTCGTGAAGCACGGGTGCGGGAGATCGTCGAAGACCTGAACGAACGGATCCGCGCGGAGCACCGGCGTCCGGCGGGCGGTCCGGTGCTGCGGGCACGGCCGCTGGACGAGGTCTTGGCCTCCTGGCGCGAAGCGCGCTAGTTCGCGCAGGGCCCCGTCGACGTGTTCGCGCTCAGTGCCGGGGCCGTCTCCACCACCGGCCGCACCTGCTCCGACGTCAGCGTGAAGCCGGTCTCCGGATCCTCGACGGCCGCACCGAAGACGACCCCGATGACCTCGCCTTCGGGGTTGATCATCGGCCCGCCCGAGTTACCGCTGCGCACCTGCCCGCGCACGGTGAACACGTCCCGCTGCACGGTGTTCGCCTCGTAGATGTCCGGTCCGCGCAGGTTGATCCGGCCGCGCACTCTGGCGGGCGTCGCGGTGTACGGGCCGTCGAGCGGGTAGCCGAGCACGATCGCGTTGTCGCCCGCGCGCGCGACCCGCGGCGTGAACGGGAGTACCGGCGCCTGAAGCCTCGGCACCGCGAGCACGGCCACGTCGGCCTCGGGATCGAAGTAGACGACCCTGGCCGGGAACTTGCCCGACGTCGATTCGATGGCGACCTCGTCGGTCCCCGCGACGACGTGCGCGTTCGTCATCACGCGCTGCGGCGCGACGACGAATCCGCTGCCCTCCAGCGCCCGCGAGCACGAAGTCGCGTTGCCGCGGATCTTCACGACACTGCGGTGCACCTGTTTGACGATCGCGCTCGCCTGCAGCGCGGTGTCCGGCGGGCCGGTGTCCTCGACGTTCGGCTTCTGGAACGGGTCCACAATGGACGGGAAGCCGGACGCGTCCAGCAGTTTGCGCAGTTCGCTCGGGAAGCCCTGCGCCGCCTCGGGCATGACGTTGTTCACTTCGCCGAGCACGACCGAGCTGTTGATCGACTTCGCCAGCCCCGGCACTCCCGAGACGGCCGTGAGCGGCGTCGCGATCAGCCACGCGACCACGAACACCACGGCGGCCTGCACCACCGCGCCGAGCGTCTTGTCGACCCCGGAAAGCTTGTCCGGGTTGATCTTCTGCCGCAGTTTCCGGCCGGCCCAGACCCCGAGGGTCTCGCCTAGCGCGACCAGGAACACCACGGTGGCCACCGCGAAGGCGACCTTCGCCGCCGGATGCTGGAAGAGCTCGACGATCAGCGGCGCGATCTTGATCCCGGCGAGCGCGCCGAGCACGACCCCGACCAGCGAGGGAAGGGCGATGATCACCCCCTGGAACGCGCCGGACACGCCCGCCAGCAGCGCGAGGAGGATCACCAGTACGTCGACCCAGTTCACCGGCGCCTACTCCTTCTCCGGCACTTGCCGCCCGTCGACCCGCGCCTGATGTTCGGCCAACGCTACGTCAAGCTCCCGGACGTCGCCGTGGTCCCAGTCCCGTTCCCAGCCGCCGAGCGACAACGTCATCGCCAGCAGGCCGCCCGTGAACCCCCAGACGAACATCCCGCCGACCTCGAACGCGGGCCCCTTCCAGTCGTAGCCCGCGCGTTTGACCTGGAACCGGTTCGCCGGGTCGGTGAGCTCGGCGATCGGCACCCTGGCCACCGCCGCGGTCTCGCCGGGATCGACGGCGTGCACCGGCGACGGTGTCCGCCAGTAGGCGAGCACGGGCGTCACGGCGAAACTCGACACCGGCACGAACAGTTCAGGGAAGACCGCCACCGGCAGCACGCCAGCGGGTTCGACGCCGGTCTCCTCCTCCGCCTCGCGCAACGCGGTGCCGACCGGCCCACCGTCATCCGGCTCGGCGCCCCCGCCGGGGAAGCTGACCTGGCCCGCGTGCGAGCCGAGCGTGTCGGCGCGGCGCTGGAGCAGGACGTCGGGCCCCTGCGGACCCTCGCCGAAGAGCATCAGGACGGACGCGGACCGGTAGGTCGCGTCCCGCGGCACACTGAACCGGCTGAACGCGTCCGCGCCGACCTCGCCGCTGATCTTGACCAGCGGCTGCAACCAGGCGGGCACGTCCTCAGGGTCCACGAGGGGGCCGGTCATGGTGTCCCTTCCACAGCGGCGCGCACCTGGTCAGTGTTCAGGAAGACGCGTGGGTTCTCGATGAGCCGGACGTCGCCACCCGCCGTGACCAGGTACGTCGCGGGGAGGGAGGAAGGGACCTTTAGTGCCGCCCGCACCGGCCCCGACTGCCCGTCACCGTCGAACACGGACGGCAACCGGACGCCCAGTTCCGCCAGCATCGCCAGCCCGTCGGCGCCGGAGCTCGCGACCTGGACGAGGAGCACTCGCGCGGCACCGGGCTGCGCGGCGTACTCCTGGAGCAACGGCAGTTCGGCCCGGCAAGGCTCGCACCACGACGCCCACAGGTTGACCAGCACCGGTCCACCCGAGAGCACCTTGGCGAGGTCGACCCGGGAGCCGTCGCCGAGGCATTCGACGTCGACCCCGCGCAGCTTCGCGACTTCGCCCGGACCAGGCGGCGGGCAGGGAGCGAGCGCGGCCTTCGCCCGCGCGGCCGTGAGATCCCCCGACGTCTTGGCGGGCGCATGGCCGTCACGCGTCGTGAGCAGCGCGACGATCAGGGCCACCACCAGCACGGCGGCACCGAGGGCCAGTTTGGTGACCCTGGTCACCGGCGGGCCACCAGTTCCAGGATGTGCTCGCGCTCTTCGCCCTTGACCAGCTTCGCGGCCTCTTCGAACTCCGTCGGGCCGATTCCGTACGAGGGGCACATCTTCGCCAGCGGGCAGGCGCCACAGGCGGGTTTACGGGCATGGCACACGCGACGGCCGTGGAAGATCGTCCGGTGCGAGAGGAGCGTCCACTCCTTGCGCGGGATCAGCTCGCCGACGGCGTGCTCGACCTTGACCGGGTCCTCCTCCCCGGTCCAGCCCCAGCGGCGGACGAGACGGCCGAAGTGGGTGTCGACGGTGATCCCGGGAACGCCGAAGGCGTCGCCGAGCACGACGTTGGCCGTCTTGCGGCCGACACCCGGCAGTGTGACGAGGTCCTTCAGCTTGCCGGGCACTTCGCCGTCGTAGCGCTCCACCAGCGCCGCGCCGAGGCCCATCAGCGAGTTCGCCTTGGCACGGAAGAATCCCGTCGGCCGGAGGTACTCCTCGAGTTCGGCGCGGTCGGCGCCGGCGTAATCGGCGGCCGTCCGGTAGCGGGCGAAGAGCGCGGGCGTGACCTGGTTCACGCGGACATCGGTGGTCTGCGCCGAAAGGACGACAGCGACCAGCAATTCGAGCGGTGTGGTGAAGTCAAGCTCACAGTGCGCGTCCGGGAACTCGTCGTCGAGGCAACGCTTCATCCGCCTGGCGCGTCTCACCAGTGCGAGCCGGCTTTCACCCTTGCCCTCCGCACGGGGGGCATTGGTGGGGGCAGGAGGCACCCCGATAGCCTACGGGCGCCATCGGACGAGCCAGTGGGAGCACCCGCCGGTCGACGGCCGACACGCCAGAGCACCACCTCGGCGCTTCGATCGAGGACGCCATGAGCGAGGATCTGGAGTAATGCACAACTTTTCCGAATTTCCCGGGCAGGGCTCATGACCGTCTGGTTCGTCATCCTGGTGCCACTGGTGATCATGTTCTTCGCGCTGTTCATGGAACGCGTGGAGACCAGGCTCAAGCACGTCGCGGTGCAGGAGAACGAGGTCGAGGAGTTTCTCGAGCAGGCTCAGCCCAACGAGGTCAGGGCCCTCTACGGGCACGGCATCGGGCGCGCGCTCGAGCTTTTCCGGCTGCGCAGGCTCGGCGGGAAGGCGGCCAGGCTTCGCGCGCGACGCGTGCGGAGTTAGGCTCCACGTTCGAGCGAGATCGTTCCCGGCCGCGCGCACGTTCGGCGCGCCGACGAGCGATCTCGCGCGCACGACCTAGACTGACGCGAAAAGTGATCGACGACACGGCCCTCGGCAGAATGAGGATCGACGTCGTATCTCGATGAGGAGGCACCCGAGGTGGACGAAACCCTGGCCCGAGCGGGCATTTTCCAGGGTGTTGAGCCGGCAGCCGCCGAGGCGCTGGCACAGACCTTGGAATCCGTGGAGTTCCCTCGCGGGCATGTCATCTTCAACGAGGGTGAACCCGGCGACAAGCTTTACATCATCCAGTCCGGCAAGGTGAAGATCGGCCGCAAGTCACCCGACGGCCGCGAGAACCTGCTGGGCATCTTCGGCCCGTCCGACATGTTCGGCGAGCTGTCCATTTTCGACCCCGGCCCGCGGACGTCCAGCGCGACCACCGTGACCGAGGTCCGCGCGGTGACGATGGACCGCCCGGCGCTGCGGCAGTGGATCTCCACCCGCCCGGAGATCGCCGAGCAGTTACTGCGGGTGGTCGCCCGCCGGCTGCGGCGGACCAACAACATGGTCGCCGAGCTGATCTTCACCGACGTCCCCGGCCGCGTGGCGCGCGCGCTGCTGCAGCTGGCGCAGCGTTTCGGCAGCCAGGAGGCAGGTCTGCTGCGGGTCACCCACGACCTGACGCAGGAAGAGATCGCCCAGTACGTCGGCGCTTCGCGCGAGACCGTCAACAAGGCTCTCGCCGACTTCGCGCATCGCGGCTGGCTGCGGCTCGAAGGCAAGAGCGTGCTGATCCTGGACCCGGAGCGCCTGGCCCGCCGCGCCCGTTGATTTCAAGTACGTGAAGGCCCCCTTCACTGCGCTAGACGCAATGAAGGGGGCCTTCACGTACTAGTGCTCGACACAACGAAGAGCCGGGCGCCACCCCCGACGTGGCGCACCGGCTCTTCGCTGTGCGCGGACCATCCCCCGACGATCCGCGCTCCCCGCCCTCCGGAACAAGGCCCCGACCCGTACGCCGGAGGGAGCTGGAGACTGTGTGATTGTCGTCTAACCATCCACGGCCATCGGCCGTGAACTCAAGCTCTTTCACTCTCAAGGACGCCAAACGCGTCGATTTGTTGCCCCGAATGACCCAGAATGAGCCGACTGTTACCCGATCGTGACGAACTGGGGCGTCTCGACACCCGTAGTACCCGAAAGCGGTGGTGACCAAACTTACCGCCGCTGATCTGGTACTCGCGTACCAAAGTGTTCATACTGGTACGCGTGTCCCAGTCTGTGCCCGCTTCCGCCGAGAGCCACCGCACCTCCCTCGCCGACTACCGAGCCGCGCTGACCGCGCCCGGATCCCGCGGGGCGGTGATCGCGTCCCTGCTCGCCCGCCTGCCGATCGCGATGATCGGCATCTCCGCGCTGCTCTACGTCCAGCGCGAGACGGGCTCCTTCGCCGCGGCCGGGCTGGTGTCGGCCGGGTCGCTGGTCGGCGTCTCCGTGGGCGCGGTCGTGCAGGGACGGCTCATCGACCGCTTCGGGCCGACGAGGCCGCTGTTGACCACCACGGTGCTGTTCGCGCTGGCGATGACCGCGCTGGTGTTCGCGATCGAGGCGCACGCGCCGACCCTCGCGCTGGTCCCGCTCGCCTTCGGCACCGGGATCACGGAACCGATGGTCGGTTCGGCCTCGCGGGCGCTGTGGACACGCCTGCTGCCGGCCGGGCCGACGCGGAACGCCGCGTTCTCCTACGAGGCGATCAGCATGGAGGTCTTCTTCATCCTCGGTCCCGGGTTCGCGGGGCTGCTGATCGCCGCGCCGTGGGCGGGCACCGGCATCGTGACCGGCTCGCTGACCATGATCGCGGGCGCGGTGCTGTTCGCGCTGAGCCCGACCGTGCGCGCGTGGGGGCCGTCGCCGTCGACGGGCGGCAAACTGCTCGGCGCGCTGGCCAGCCCGGGGATGCGCACACTCGCGGTCGCCGCGCTGGGCTTCGGCGCTGTGATCGGGTTCGTCGAGGTCGCCGTCCCGGCGGCCGCCACCGAGGCGGGGAACACCTCCATCGGCGGCCTGCTGCTCTCGGCCTGGTCGGTCAGCTCGGTCGCGTTCGGGGTCGCGTACAGCCTGCGCCCGTGGCCGCGTCAGATGGGCCTGCGGCTGCCGGTGCTGCTGGCCGGATTCGGCGCGCTGGTGGCGCTGCTCGCGCTGCCCGGCTCGCTCTGGGGTCTCGCGCTCGCCATGCTCGCCGCGGGCGCGCTCATCACGCCGCAGTCGACGACGCACTCGGCGGCCATCGAGATCGCCGCGCCGAAGGGCACGGCGGCCGAGGCGTTCGGCTGGGTGCTCACCGCGGTGACCCTCGGCCTCGCGTTCGGGCAGTCGATCAGCGGCTACCTCGTCGAGCACGCCGGGCACGAAGCGGCGTTCCTCGCCGCCGGTGGTGTCGGGTTCGCGCTCGCCGCGGTCGTGTGGCTGCTGCGCGGCACCTTCCGCCCGCGGCCGGCCGGACCCGTCGCCGAAGCCCCCGAACTTGTCGGTGCCGCCCGCTAGCTTGCGGGCATGGACCTGACTGCCGCCACCCGCTCCCTCTCGTCCGCCGTTTCCGCCGCCGCCCGGCTGCTCACGGCCCGCTCCGGCCTGCTCCTGCGCGCCGGGAAGGACGGCCTGACCGTCGGCGGCAGCGACAGTGAACGGGCGGTCCGCCTGACCAGTGACGCCATGGTCCACACCGACGGCGAGGTCCTCGTCCCGGCGGGGCCGCTCGCGGAAACGCTGCGGATGCTCGAAGACGACCTGGTGCGCCTGGTCGTCGAGGGTTCGCGGCTGGCAGTGCGGGTGGAGGGTGGTCGTTACGCGCTTCCGCTGCTGAGCCGCGAATTGGAACTGCCGGACATGCCGCCGAAGGTGTCCGAAGTGGACGGTCACGCGCTGGTGACCGCGTTGCGCACGGTCGCGGGCACGGCGGCGAAGGACGACGCGCTGCCCATGTTCACCGGTGTCCGAGTGCAGAGCTTCAGCCGCGAGCTGCGGCTGACGGCCTCCGACCGGTACCGGATGGCCGTGGCCACCCTGCCGCTGCGGTCCGAAGGCGAACCGATCGACGCGCTCGTCCCCGCAGGCCTGCTCGCGGAGACGGCGAAGCAGGCACGCGGCGTCGTCGGCCTGCACGGCGACAAGACCCGCTTCGGGCTGAGCTGGGCCGGAGTCACCGTCACCACCGCCGTACTCGACGCGGGATTCCTGTCGGAGAAGCTGATCGAGTCGTCCACTGTGGACACCACGGTCGAGGTCGCCGCCGACGCGCTGGCCGCCGCCGTGCGCCGGGTGGGCGTCTACGCGGACGATCGGCGGGTGCTGACGCTGGAGGTCGGCGACGCGCACCTCCGGCTGGCCAGTTCGAAACAGGACACCGGGGAGGCCGAGGAGACCTTGAAGGCCGAGGTTTCGGGCGGCCGGACATCGCCTTCGTTCCAGGCGCGCTACCTGCTGGACGCGCTGCAGGGTTTCGCCGGGGAACGGGTGCGGCTCGAAATCCAGCCCGGGATGCGGGCCTGCGTCATCCGTGCGGTGGAGCCGGGAGATGTGGAGCTGACGTACTACGTGATGCCGATGCTGTCGCGCTGACACTGTCCACAAGGGACCCCTGTCGTGGCGCGTGTCGCGAAAGCCACTTTCGCGACGTTGAAGGTTGCGAAAGTGGCTTTCGCAACACGGTAGAGGTGAGCGCGAGGTATGCCGAGAAGGACGACCGCCTCCCC
>NZ_JBHVKW010000026.1:0-75333 GCF_042797905.1 Amycolatopsis sp. NPDC057786 | reverse complement strand
TCGCCTGCTTCCTCGCCACGACACAAAGTCATAGCGCGATCAAGCGACACATCAAGTGAGACACACAGTACGACAACTCTCATGAGACTGAAGAATGGTTCTAACCGTCTTTACCACTCACGACCCCTTTGTGGACACTTGAGGAAAGCGCGGATTTGCAGGACAGCGCCTAGTGGGCCAATCCTGTACCTACTAGTATGTACGGCATGCATGCGATGCAGTACGAGATCACCCTCCCCGCCGACTACGACATGGGCATCATCCGCGAGCGCGTCGCCACGCGCGGGCACCTGCTCGACGACTTCGGCGGTCTGGGGCTGAAGGTCTACGGGCTCCGCGAGCGCGGCGTCGGCGGCTCGACGCTGAACCAGTACTCGCCCTTCTACCTGTGGCACGACGAGGCAGGGATGAACGCCTTCCTGTTCGGCGGCCCGTTCAGCGGCATCGTCGAATCCTTCGGGCGTCCCGCCGTGCAGCACTGGACCGTGCTCGGGTTCGAGGAGGGGCCCGCTTTCGGCTCGGCCCCGGTCGCGGCGGGAAAGCACGTCGTGCGGATCCCCGACGAGACCGACCCGGTCGCCTTCCTCGGCGAAGCACTCGACGGGCTTCGCGAGCACCTCCGCCAGGACGGCGCGCATTCTGGTGCGCTGGCCGTCGACCCCCGGTCGTGGCAGGTCGTCCGCTACAGCCTGTGGACCGGACAGGCACCGGAGTCGGACGAGATTCGCTACCAGATCCTCCACCTGTCCTCGCCGCACCTGGATCAGCTGCGGCGAGGACGGCAGTGGGATCAGCCGAGCAAGGCGGCGAACAGCACACCGGGATCGGCTTCGGGCGGGCCGGCAGGCCACTGATCCCGGTACGGGTACCAGAGCCCGTCCTTGCCCAGCCGCACCTGCACGCCGGTTCCGTGGACGGTGCACTGGTTGCGTTCGACGTCCAACCCGTGGCCGGGGTCGTCCACCACCTCGGCGAACGCCGCCCGTGCCCGGCCCATCGCCTGCGGCGGCGGGGTCCACGTGGTCTCCAGGACGTCGAGACCAGTGCGGCCACCGTGCCGCCAGGCGAGCACCGCGCGGTCGAAGTCCTCACCGCTCTCGGCCGGGCGCAGCCTGTCGGCGACCTCCGGACGGGTGGCGGCCAGTCGGACGGCGTCCTGCTTACGGGTGAGCTTCGGCTGCGACGCGAGCAGCGCGCCGGCCATCTGGCTCGCGTTGGCGACCAGCAAGGCGAAGGTCTCGGCCGGGATGCCGGGCGCGCCCGGCACGATCGGGCCTCCAGTGGGAGCGAATCCGGCGAGATCCGGCAACGGGCCCGGCTCGTCGGCGTACGCGCGCTCGGGCGGGACTTCGTCGTCCCCGGTGCGCACGAACCGAGGCGCGTTGCGCCGCTGCAATTCGTCGAGCAGCTCCCGCTCCCCCTTGCCGCGCATCAGCAGCAGCACGAACGGATCCGCGTCCAGCAGCCACGAGGCCTGGAACGACAGCGCCGCCGCGTGACGGCACGGCAGCTCCCAGCCGGGGCAGTCGCAGTCCGGGTCGAGGTCGCCGATCCCGGGCAGCAGATGCACTCCGGCGTCGTCGGCGGCTTCAACAAGATCGTGCGGCATGTCCCGGTCCAGCAACGCGGCGAGATGCCCGGCACGCGAGGCGACCCGGTCGAGGAACCGGTCCCACTCGTCACCGGTCAGCTCCGCGAGACGGACCTCGGTGCGGTACTGGCCCTCCTGGTCGTCGACCACGGCGGCGATCCGCCCAGGGCTGACCGTGATCGGACCGACCCGGCCCGCCGCGGCGTACTTGCGGCCCTGTTTGAGCTGACGAAGATCCAGCGCGGTGTCCTCCATCGCGCTGATCCACGCGCGGCCCCACCACGAGCGGGCGAACTGGCCGCGTCCGCCTTGGGCGCCGAAAGCGGGGAAACCGCGGACGCGGTCGTCTGGCGTGCTCATCGGCGGCTCCTCAACTCGACCAGATCGGCCAGCTCGGCGTCGGTCAGTTCGGTCAGCGCGGCCTCGCCGCCGGCGAGCACCGCGTCGGCGAGCGCGCGTTTCTCCCGCAGCATCGCCGCGATCCGGTCCTCGACCGTGCCCTCGGCGATGAGCCGGTGCACTTGCACCGGCCTGGTCTGCCCGATCCGGTACGCGCGATCGGTCGCCTGGTCCTCCACCGCGGGGTTCCACCAGCGGTCGTAGTGCACGACGTGATCGGCGCGGGTCAGGTTGAGCCCGGTCCCCGCCGCCTTGAGCGACAACAGGAACACCGGCACCTCACCGGCCTGGAACCGGCGCACGAGCTCTTCGCGTTTGGGCACCGGGGTGCCGCCGTGCAGCAGCTGCGTGCCGATCCCGCGCTGCGCGAGATGCCGTTCCAGCAGCCGCGCCATGGCCACGTACTGGGTGAACACCAGCACCGATCCGTCCTCGGCGAGGATGGTGCCCAGGAGTTCGTCGAGCAGTTCGAGCTTGCCCGACCGCCCGTCCAGCACCGCTTCCGACGGCTCCTTGAGGTACTGCGCGGGATGGTTGCAGATCTGCTTGAGCCCGGTGAGCAGCTTGACGATCCGGCCCCGGCGCGCGATGCCCTCGCTCCCGGAGATCTCGGCCATCAGTTCACGCACCGTCGCCTCGTACAGGGCGGCCTGCTCGGCGGTGAGCGTCACCGGCCGGTCGGTCTCGGTCTTGGGCGGCAGCTCCGGCGCGATCCCCGGATCGGATTTGCGGCGGCGCAACAGGAACGGGCGGACCAGCCGGGACAGGCGCTCCGCGGCTTCGGGATCCTTCCCGGACTCGACCGGTTTCGCCCACACCCGGCGGAAATCGGCCATGGTGCCGAGCAACCCCGGTGTCGTCCAGTCCAGGATCGCCCACAATTCGGCGAGGTTGTTCTCCACCGGGGTACCCGTCAGCGCCACCCTCGCCGACGACTTCAGCGTCCGCAACGCCTTCGCCGTGCCGGAGCGGTGGTTCTTGACGTGCTGGGCCTCGTCGGCGACCAGCAGTCCCCAGTGGACACTCCCCAGCGGTTCCGGGTCGGCGCGCAGGGTGCCGTAGGTCGTGAGCACGAAGCCGCCGTCGAGATCGTCGAGCGAGCGTTCGGTGCCGTGGAACCGGCGCACCGGGACACCGGGGGCGAACCGGGTGATCTCGCGTTCCCAGTTCCCCAGCAGTGAAGCCGGGCAGACGACCAGCGTGGGGCCGTCCGCACGATGCAGGTGCAGCGAGATCAGCGTGATCGTCTTGCCGAGACCCATGTCGTCGGCGAGGCAGCCGCCGAGCCCGATCGAGGTCATGGCGGTGAGCCACTGCAGGCCGCGCATCTGGTAGTCACGCAGGGTCGCGGCCAGCCCGCGCGGCGGCGCCTGCGGCTCCGGCGGTGCCAGCAGTCGTTCCCGCAACGCGGCGAGCCAGCCGTCGGCGAGGACGTCGACGCGTTCACCGTCGACCTCGGCGGTCCCGCTCAGCGCGGCGCCGAGCGCGTCGATCGGCGTGAGCGGTTTCAGCGCGCGATCCCGCGCCTTCGCCGCCAGGGCCGGGTCGACGAGCACCCACTGATCACGCAACCGCACGACGGGGCGGTGCGCCTCGGCCAGCGCGTCCATCTCGTCCGCGGTGAGCGGTGCGCCGCCGAGCGCGAGCTGCCAGTCGAACTGCAGCAGGGAACCCCCGGCGAAGAACGACGGAAGATCGGCGGGCGGCGCCGCACCTCCGCCGACGACGGCCTTCGCGCTCAGGTCTCGGACGAGATCTGCGGGCCAGTGCACGTCGATACCCGCCGTGGCCAGCAGGGGCGCCGCCGTGGTGAGCAGTTCGGTGATGTCGGCGTCGCCGAGCCCGACCTCGTCGGGTACCGCGGCGCTGAGCAGGGGTTCCAGCGGTGGCCACAGCTGGGCCGCGCGGCGCAGGGCCAGCATGACGTCGATCCGCGCTCGCGGGCCGAACCGGTCGTCACCCGACCAGAGCGCGGCGGCGTCGATCAGGACGCCGGGGTCGGCGAGGCTGTGCACCTGGACGACCCCGCTGAACCGGCCGCTCGTGAAGTCGTCTCCCGGCGCCTCGATCCGCACCGAGACCCGGACACCCGAATCCAGCCCCGCCGCGACCTCGGCCGCCCAGTCCCGCAGCTGCGGGAGACGATGCGCGGGCGCGGCGGCGAACGCCTTGACACCGGCCGCCTGCGCGGCCGCGGGCGTACGGGGAAGCGTGTCGGCCACCGCATCGAGGAACGCGCGCAGCAACGGATACCGCGCGGGGAGCAGGTTCCCCTCGCCGGGGATCGCTCGTGCCCGCGCCGGCATCGCTTCGGACAGCTCGCGCAGCCAAGCAGCGTCGGCCGGTTCCAGCGGCCCCGCGCGCCACGCGTCCACATCGGACTCCGTCAGGCCCGGCAGCAACCTGCCCGCCTCGGCGAGCTTCAGCGCTGCCGCGGCCGCGGTGCTCCAGAACCGCGCGGAGGGATCGTCGCTCTCACGAAGCCGCAGCAGCGCGGGGAGCGCCTCGGCCATCGGGAGCCGCAGGCACGGCACCGTGGCGACCTCGGGGAGGGCGACTGTCACCTCCCCGGTCCCCGGCGTGTTGCCCTCGGCGTTCCAGAAGACGAATCCGCTGGTCCGAGGGGGATTCTTCGGTTCGAAAACGACACTGCCGAAACCGTCGTGAGACGCCACTCGACCCCAATCTCTGTACGGTGTACAGTTCAGAATAACACAACTCTGTACACCGTAGAGAGAACGTGATGACAGACGCGGACCACACCGGCACGGGCGATCCACGGCGGACCATCGAACTGCTCTGGGGTGTGCGCGAGAAACCCCGACGCGGCCCCAAACCGAAGTTGACCGTCGAGGAGATCATCACCGCCTCGATCGAGCTGGCCGACGCCGAGGGCATCACCGCGTTGTCGGTTCGCCGGGGCGCGGAGAAGCTCGGCGTCTCCCCCATGACGATCTACACCTACATCCCGGGTCGAGCCGAACTGCTCGACCTGATGATCGACCGGGTCCACGGCGAACTGACCGATCCGCCCGAGAGCCACGACTGGCGGGTCACGATGACGATCCTCGCCGAGGACGCGTGGGAGATGTACCACCGGCACCCGTGGATGCTCCAGCTCACCACCGGCCGTCTGCCCCTCGGCCCGCACACCTTCGCCAAACACGAACGCGAGCTGAGGGCCGTCGACGCGATCGGGCTCACCGACCTGGAAATGGACGCCGTGGTCGCCATGGTCAACGGATTCGTCCAGGGCATCGCCCGCGGTTCGGTCGAATCGGCGAGTCTCGTGCGGCGATCCGGGCTGACCGACATGGAGTGGTGGACGGCCAGCGCGCCCGTGCTCGCGGAGATTCCCGAGGCCGACGCCGGGCTGTTCCCGCTCGCGGCGCGGGTCGGGCAGGCGGCCGGGGAGACGCACGGTGCGGCGAGCGCGCCGCTGCACACCTTCCGGTTCGGGCTGGCGCGGATCCTGGACGGCGTCGAGCAGCTGGTGAACGGCGATTCCGGTACATCGGGGGCCGAACTTCCCTCGTGAGCGGTGTCGTGGTCGGTGGTGGGGTGAAGGCTCCCTTCGCCGCGTCTAATGCGGTGAACGGAGCCTTCGGCCCCGACTGACCACTGGCGCTCACGTCGCGAAAGTGGCTTTCGCGACACGTACGACCCGGCGCGAACCCGCGCATAGGGCCACCAACCAGGCATACCACCTGCGAAAGTGTCCCTTGTGGACACTCGCCGAGCAGCCGTCACTTGCCGTGTCGCCGCAGTGAGCGGTAGACCAGCCACAGCGCCAGCGCGACCGGCGTCAGGACCGCCGTGAACAGGATTCCCCCGAACATCCCGTAGCCGTGCGGATCGAAGGACAAGCCGGTCGCGCTGAGCACCACGCGGGCGACGAGCAGCACGATCACCGCGGCGACGCAGACGAACGCGCCGAGCACGACGCGCCGTAACACCGTCCGCGATGTGCTCTCCATATCGGTCACTTCGGGTCGGGAGTGCAGACGGTCAGGAACGACTTCCGGTTCTCCCGCTCGACGCCCGCCGCGTCGAGCCAGCCGCTCCGGCCGAACAGGTAGGTCCCGGCCGGATGCTGGGCCGATTCCCGCAGCACCTGGGCGACGTCGGCCTTGGCGCCGTTCGCTTTCGGGCCGTCGACAGCGACACTGATCGAACCCGCCTTGGTCCAGTCGTACCCCGCGGGCAGCGGTGTCCGTACCTGGAGCGGGCTCTCGGTGTCCGGAAAGGACACCCCGAGCAGGTCAAGGCGCTCGACCCGCACCCCCGGCTGGGGCGCGGACCAGACCTGTTCGGTGCTCGCCTGGGTGCCGGAGTCGAACGTCAGCCTCAGGCCGGTAACGCCCTCGCACGGGGTGCCCGTCCACAGTTTCAGGACACCGTCGTCGACCCGGAACCCGGCCTCCGGGGGCAGCGACGGCGCGAACTGCGCCTTGGTGTCGCACGCCGCGGTCACCGCCACCACGAGCAAGGCGGCGCAGACGACGCGCGAGCCCCTAGTGATATCCGCCATCGGACAGTCCCGCGTCTTCCTCGGTTTCGTTGCCGCCGGTCACCTGCTCCCACGCGTAGGAGGCGAGGAAGCCGGCGTAGCCTTCGCGCGCCCATTGCTGGGAGTGGCGCTCCTCGTGGTGCAGCAACCGGTCCAGGTCGAGCGAACCCTGAGACGCGCCGTTGTCGTCCTCGTACCAGGCGTGGCCCGACTTCACGACCTCCCGGAGCTGCTGCGCCGGATCCTTCGCGTCGTCGATGTTCAGCATGAACGTGTCGCCCCATGCGGTTCCGCCCTGCTGGCTGAACTGGTCCTGGATGAGGTTCCCGCCGAGGCCCATCATCATCCCGTTCGGGGTGGTCACCAGCCGCCCGCCGTTGCCGTGCACGAAGCCGACGTCGTCGTCGTAGCTCCAGGAGTTCTCCCGTTGCCGGTCGGTGATCCGCCGCAGTTCCTCGGATCCGTACGGGGTCGGTGCGAAGTCGGTCTTCTCGCCTTCGGTCCCGTAGTCGGTGCCCGCGTTCAGGATGTAGGTCATCCGGACCGCCTTGGCGGCGTCGTCCCCGCTGATGTCGGTCGGCATCAGGAAGTACGACTTGAAGGTCCCGTCGCCGTCCTCGTCCTCGCGGATCTCCTCCATACCGTCGAGGACCTTGAAGTCCTCCGGTGTGATGTCGTGTTCGTCGGCGATCTTCTTGATGGTGTCGATCGATACGCCCCGGCGTACGGCGTTCTCGAGCCACTGCCGGTAGTGCCCGGACGCGGGTGGCCCGGTCAGCAGCCCCGCCTCGCGCAGGGACTGCTCCATCTCGATCACCTTGGCGTCGATCTCCCCGCTCTTCTTGGCTCCCGCGAGGGTGGTCGCGCCGTCGTCACTGACCTTGCCGTCCTGCGCGAGTTGCATCACGCGGGCGAGGGCGACGTCGATGTTGTTCGCCGCCGTGAGGATCGCCTTGGTCTCCTGCTCCAGCTGCTTCTTGATGGTTTCGCGGTGCCGCCGGGACTCGGCGTACTCTTCGGCCTCGAACCGCGATTTCGGGGGCGGGTCGGCGGGCTTGTCGTCCACGAGCGCCCCGTCTGCGGCGATGCGGAACTGGTAGGTGTGGGCGAGGGAGTCGTTGTTGGCGACCCTGCTCTTGAGGGCGGTCACCTCGTCCGACGCGTTCTGCAGGGCGGTTTCGACGGCGGACAGTTCCGCGACCAGCACCTCGGCCTTGTTCCGCGTGTCACCCAGCGAACTGCGCGCGTTCTCACCGGCCGGGCCACGCCAGTCGGGCAGTTTCCGGGCGTCGTCGAGTTCGTCCTGCAACCCGATGAGCTTGTCCCGCCGCCCGGCCAGGTTGGTGGCCGCCGTGTCGAGCGCCTCGGCATCCCATTTGCGGACGTCGTCATAGCCGATCGTCATCCTCCGAAAGCCTCCTTCGCGGAGTTCTCGTTTTCGGAGTAGGTGTTCGCGGCCTTCGTGATCGAGTCGCTCCAGCCGTCGATCTCGCCGGCCCACCCCTTCGCGCGCTCGGTGAACGTCGACGCCAGCGTGGGCGCCTTCTTCGCGGCCTCACCGCCGGGCAGCGCCGTCGCTATCGCTTCCAGGCCATTGCCCGGTTCCACGGCCCTGGCCTGGTCCGCGGCGGACCCCGCCGCCTTGGCCGCGTTCCGCAGCTGACCGATCTCGACCTCGTACCCGCTCACAGCCGCTGGACTCTACTTGAGCTCGGGGGCCTCCACAGGCGATTTGGGCGATTCTTCGACGACCGGAGGGCGGGCGAGCTCGGCCAGCTGCCGGACGACGTCGTCGTACCGCGCCTGATCCGCGACGGCACGGACCTGCGCGCGCTCCAGTTCTTCGGCCAGCGTCGTCGCCCGGGCTTCGGCGAGGCTCCTGGCCGTGTGCTCCTGAGCGAGTTCGGCTCGGACCCGGTCCAGATCCCCACGCAGAGCGGCCGATTCCGCCCGCGCGGCGGCACAGTCCTTTTCGGACACCGTCGCCCTGGCCTTCGCCTCGTCGAGCCGGTCCAGCAGCGCTTCGAGTTCCGCGACGGCGCGGGCCAGCGCCGTGTCGCGCTCGCCCAGCTCCGCCGCGAGCCGGGTCTTCTCCTCCCGGACGGCCGCGAAGTCTTCGCGCAGCGTCCGCAGGTCGGTGACCAAGGCGTCGCGGGCTCGTTCGGCCGCCACGGTCGCGGCTTCCGCTGCGCCCCTGGCACGTTCGTGGGCGGCGACTTCGGCCCACGAACGCTGCCGGGTCTCCTCCGCGTCCTTCAGGGCCTGTTCGGCGGCGCGTTCCGCTTTGGCCTTGGCCATCTTGTCGTCGCGGGACGCGGCCAACGCGGTCGCGCGCGCGGTGTCGGCCTTCGCCGCCGCCTGCTGCGCGTCCTCGGCCTCACGCCGGGCCGCGGCCGCGTCCGTTTCGGCTTCGGTGACCCTGCCGAGAGCCGCCTCGGCGGCGTTGTCGAAGCGCGAGCGCATGGCGTCCAGCAGTTCCACGAGCGACGCCGCGGCCGGGGTGAACTCGTCGGCGATCCGGCGGACCTCCAGCAGCGGATCGGCCACGCTCGCCACGGCGGCCGCCCGCCGGGCGCGCGACGCGGCGTCGGCGTGTGTCTTGCTGCAGTAGGCCGAAGGCCTGCCGCCCTTGCGTTTCCCGTCGGCGTCCACCGCGGGCGGGGGCAAGGGATTCTCGCAGCCTTCCAGCGCGCACAGCCGGACCTCGTCGGCGTCCGTATCGATCACCGCAGCAGGGTAGCGTCGCCCGCCCGCACGAAAGGCGAGGCAACGCCGGTGGGACCGCCGATAGGGTCGATCGCATGCGTGTCCTGTTCACCTTCGCCGGCGGCAACGGCCACTTCCGGCCGCTGCTCCCCCTCGCCCACGCGCTTGCCGACGCGGGCCACACGATCGCGTTCACCGGTGAGCCGTTCATGGTCCCGATCGTCGAGGCGACCGGATTCGCCGCGTTCCCGTCGGGGCCGAATCTCGGCAGTGACGGCCGCCGTCGCCCGTTGCTCCCCGTCGACAGGGACCGCGAGGACGCCGACTTCCGTGACGGGTTCGTCCGTCGCACCGCACCCTTGCGCGCGAAGGACGTCTTGGCGCTCTGCGAAGACTGGACGCCCGATCTGCTCGTCTGCGACGAAGCCGATCACGGCGCGATGATCGCGGCCGAACGGCTCGATCTCCCCCACGCGACCGTCCTGGTCATGGCGGCGGGTGTCCTCATCCGTCCCGAACTGGTCGACGACGCGCTCAACGAGGTCCGTGCCACCCACGGGCTTCCCCCGCAGCGGAACCTCGAAATGGCCTACCGGCATCTCGTGCTCTCACCGTTCCCCGCGAGTCTCCGCGATCCACGGTTCCCGCTGCCGCCGACCGCACAGCCGTTCCACGATCCCGTTCCCGGTCGTGGGCCGGTGCCGGACTGGTACGTCGAGGGCCGCCCGACGGTCTATTTCACCCTTGGCACGATCTTCAACACCGAATCCGGCGACCTGTTCGCCCGGGCGCTGGCCGGCCTGCGGGAGGTGGACGCGACCTGTGTGGTGACCGTCGGGAACCTCATCGACCCCGCCGAGTTCGGCCCTCAACCGGAGCACATCCACCTCACCAGATACCTGCCGCAGGACGACGTCCTCCCGTACTGCGACGCGGCCCTCACCCACGGCGGTTCGGGCAGCCTGCTGGGTGCGATCGCCCACGGGCTGCCGATGGTGCTGCTGCCGATGGGCGCCGACCAGCCCCACAACGGTGACCGGGTCACCGATCTCGGGCTCGGCACCGTCCTCGACGTCATCGAAGCCACACCGCAGGACATGCGCGACGCCGTGACCACGGTGCTGAGGGAACCGTCCTACCGGGAGGTGGCCGCGCGGTTGCGCGACGAGGTCACCGCGTACCCGCCGCCGGAGAAGACCGTCCCGCTCCTGGAAGGGCTGCTCCGGTGACCACCGAACTCGACGCCGCGATCACCCGGGCGTTCCGTGAAGAGTCTGGACAGGTGATCGCCACCCTGATCCGGGTCACCGGCGACTGGGACCTGGCGGAGGAATGCCTCCAGGAGGCGTTCGCCCTCGCGTTGCGCACCTGGCCCCGCGACGGCGTCCCGGCGAAACCCGGCGCGTGGCTGACCACGGCGGCGCGCAACCGGGCCACCGACCGGATCCGGCGGGAGGCGGTCGGCGCGGCGAAACTGCGGGAAGCGGCCGAACTGAACGTCACCGCCGAGCCGGAGCGGGACGAGAGCGGCGTCCACGACGACAGGCTCCGGCTGATCTTCACTTGCTGCCACCCCGCACTGCCGCTGGAAGGCCAGGTCGCGCTCGCGCTGCGGACCTTGGCCGGGCTCACCACCGCCGAGATCGCCCGCGCCTTCCTCGTCTCCGAGGCGACGATGTCGCAGCGTCTGGTCCGGGTGAAACGGAAGATCCGCACCGCGGGCATCCCGTACCGGGTCCCGCCCGCGGAGCTGCTGCCCGAACGCACGGCCGCGGTGCTGGGGATGCTGTACCTGCTGTTCAACGAGGGCTACTCGGCCAGCGCCGGCACCGATCTGCTCCGGCCCGACCTGTCCGCCGAGGCCATCCGGCTCACCCGGCTTCTCGCGGACCTGATGCCCGGCGAACCGGAGGTCCTCGGGCTGCTGGCCCTGGTGCTCCTGCACGACGCCCGCCGGTCCACGCGGGTCGACGGTGAAGGCAGCCTCGTCTCGCTCGAAGACCAGGACCGCGGCCGATGGAACACCGCCGAGATCGCGGAAGGCACCGAGTTGCTGGAGTCCGCGCTTCGCCGCGGCGTCCCCGGGCAGTACCAGATCCAGGCCGCCATCGCCGCCTGCCACGCGACGGCGGCCCATGCCTCCGAGACCGACTGGGCCCAGATCGCCGCCCTCTACGGCGAACTGCTCCGTTTCGTGCCCTCGCCGGTCGTCGAGCTGAACCGCGCCGTCGCCGTCGCCATGGCCGAAGGTCCCGAAGCCGGGCTCGTGCTGGTCGACAAGCTCGCCGGCAGTCTTCCGGGCTACCACCTGCTTCCCGCGACCCGCGCGGACCTGCTGCGGCGTCTCGGCCGTCTCGACGAGGCCGCCGGCGCCTACCGCGAGGCACTGGCGCTCGCCGGTACCGATGCCGAGCGCGCCTACCTGTCGGGAAAACTCGCCGAAATCTCCTGACGCCGGGTGTCTGTCTCCGGCGACGCCGTTCGTCGGTGGGCGACAAGTCCCGAAAGGAAGGGGTCATCCGATGGCCGTTCTCGACGTTCCCGGCGCCCGGCTCCACCACACTGTCACCGGCAGCGGCCCGACGCTGCTGTGCATCCCCGGTGGCGCGGCCGATTCCGGTATGTTCGCGCCGATCTCGGGCCTGCTCGCGCAGCACTACACGGTGATCACCTACGACCCGCGCGGGATCTCCCGCAGCACCCTCGACGATCCCGGCGAGGAGCAGCGGATCGAGGTCCACACCGACGACGCGCTCCGCCTGCTCGACAGCGTGAGCCCCGAACCCGCGGTGATCTTCGCGTCCAGCGGCGGCTGCATGCAGGCTTTCGAGCTCGTCACCCGCCATCCCGGCCGGGTACGGACACTCCTGGCGCACGAACCGCCGCTGACGAGCCTGCTGGACGAACAGCCCGACGTCGATCCCGACGAGCTGCTGCGCATCCACCACGAGCACGGCATCGAGGCGGCGATGGCGAAGTTCATGGCCGAGGCCGGTTTCGAGGCGGGCGAGGGCGCTCTCCCGCCGGAGATGCGGAAGAACATGGAGTTCTTCGTCGTCCACCTGATGAAGATGATCGGGGACTTCACCCCGGACTACGCGGCCCTGAAGGCGTCGGAGACCCGGATCGTCGTCGGTGTCGGCAAGGAATCGGCCGGGCAGCCCGCACATGAGGCCGCGGTGCTCGCCGCCGGCCGTCTCGGGGTGGAGCCGACCTACTTCCCCGGTGACCACGGTGGTTTCGCCGCCGAAGCCGCCGCGTTCGCGCCGCAGCTCCTGGAGATCCTCCGCGCCTGAGCCGGTCAGGCGCGGACGTGCGCGATCAGCCCGCCCACCAGTGCACCGAAGCCACCGATCGCGGCCAAGGTCCGGACCAGGTTCCACCGCTCCCAGACGCCCTCGAACTTCGCCCGCAGCGCCTCGAAGTCGGTTTTGTCGCCGTCGAAACCGGCTTCGAGCGCGTTGTTCAACGGCACGTTGATCGCCATCGTCACGATCACCATCACCAGCAGCAGGACGAACCCCACGATGAGCCACGGCAGCGCGGACCGCGGTTCCGACCGGAAGTGCAGCGCCGCGGCCACGGCGGCGAGCAACGGCGCCCCGCCGAAGCCGATCGCGAACCAGCCGTTGAGGATGGCGATGTTGATCTCCCGCATCCCGGTCACATAGGTCCGGGCGTCGGCCCGGCCCAGTCCCGGCATGACCGAGCACGTGTAGGCGTAGAACAAGCCCGCGATCAACCCCGCCGTGATGACCGCCGCGATCAGGACGATCTCGCTCAGCGTCGTCATTGCCGTCGCCTCCCTATCGATTCCAGACCCCGGTGGCCGCGGCCTTCGCGGCGTAAACGGAGAAGTCTTTCGCCGGCCTGCCCAGCACCTTCTCGACGTCACCGGTGAGGGATTCGTTCCGGCCGTCGAGGACGCGGGAGAACAGGTCGGTCAAGCCTTCGATCTCTTCCTCCGGCACGCCTTGCTCGGCCGCTCCCGCGGCGAACTCCGCCGCGGAAACCGGAACGTACTGGATCTCCCGCCCCGAAGCCCTGCCGATTTCCGCCGCCGCGTCCGCGAAACTCAGCAACCGGGGCCCGGTCAGTTCGTAGACCTGGCCGTCGTGCCCGTCGGTGGTCAGTGCCGTCACGACGACGTCGACGATGTCCTCGACGTCGATGAACGGCTCGGTCACCTGCCCGGCGGGCAGGACGATCTCTCCGGCGAGCACCGGTTCCAGCAGGAAGTGCTCGCTGAAGTTCTGCGCGAACCAGCTGGCCCGCACGACCGTCCACTCGGCACCGGAGTCCCGCACTCCCTGTTCGCTGACCACGGCTTCCTCCTCGCCGCGCCCGGACAGCAGGACCAGCCTCCGGACGCCGTGTTCGACGGCCAGCTTCGAGAAGTCGCGGATCGCTTCGGCGGCACCGGGGAAGGCGAGGTCGGGGTAGTACGTCACGTAGGCCGCGCTGATCCCGGTGACCGCCGCCGTCCAGGTCGACCGGTCGTTCCAGTCGAATCCGGGACGTGACGCCTTGCGGACCTCGACGCCCTGCTCGGTCAGGCGCTGCGCCACCCGGCTCCCCGTCTTGCCGGTAGCGCCGAGGACCAGGACCGTCTCGTTGTTCTTCGTCTCTGTCATGCCCTTAGTCAAACGCCTCCGAATGAGACGCGACATAGTTCAAAGGCTCTCTTCCATGTTTCATCGTCTACACTTCTCGCTATGGATCCCCTCGCCGGCCTGCTCGACGGACCCCGCGCCCGCGGCGCGTTCCTGCTGAAGTCGGTCATGACCCCGCCGTGGTCGCTGCGCATCGAGGACGAGGCACCGCTGACGGTGATGGCGCAGGTTAGCGGGGAGTCCTGGGTCGTGCCCGATCACGGGGACGCGGTCCGGCTCGGCACAGGCGACATCGCCATCGCGCGCGGTCCGGACCCGTATCTCGTCGCGGACGACCCGGCCACGCCACCGCAGGCGATGATCCTGCCGGGACAGGAATGCCTGACCCCGGACGGACAGCACCTCACCGAGCTCTCCGATCTGGGCGTCCGCACCTGGGGCAGCGATCCGGACGGCCCCGTCGTCCTGCTCACCGGCACCTATCCGCTGGAGGGCGAGATCAGCAAACGGCTCCTCAACGCGTTGCCGTCGTTGCTGGTCGTGCGGGACGAGGACTGGGACAACCCGCTCGTGCCGCTGCTCGCCGGGGAGATCGTCAAGGACACGCCCGGTCAGGAAGCCGTCCTGGACCGGGTTCTCGACCTGCTCCTGGTCGCCGCGCTGCGGACCTGGTTCGACCGGCCCGGCGCCGACACGCCGGCCTGGTATCGCGCACACAGCGACCCGGTCGTCGGACGAGCGCTGAAACTGTTGCAGCACAAGCCTTCCGAACCGTGGACCGTGGCGAGCCTCGCGGCCGACACCGGGGTGTCCCGTGCCGCGTTCGCCCGGCGGTTCACCGCCGCGGTCGGCGAACCGCCGATGTCCTACCTCGCGAGCTGGCGTATCGCGCTCGCCGCGGATCTCCTGCGCCAGCATCCCGACGTCACGATCGGCGCGGTCGCCCGCCAGGTCGGCTACGGCAGTTCGTTCGCGCTCAGCACCGCCTTCAAACGCGAACACGGTGTCAGCCCGCAGGGTTACCGCGCCGGCGTGGCGTAACGCTCGACCAGTTCCGCGCCGATCCGGGCGAGTTCCTGCTGGACCGACGGCGGCCCCAGCACTTCGATCATCGAGCCCCAGCCCGCGAGCTGCTGGGCGATCATCCACGCCACCGGCGCCGACACCGTCACCCGCACGCGGCCGTCGTCGAGCGTCTCCTCCACAGTGGACTGCCGTCCGAAGTGGTCCTGGAGGATCGGCAGATGCCGTTCGGCGATCAGCACGGTCGCGTCCAGCCCGGAACGACGTTCCTCGACCCGGTCCACCACCTGCTCCCAGGCGCTCGACAGCTCGAAGTCGTCCGGGCGACCGGCGGGCAGGTCGCTGACCTCGGCGTCGGACATGCGGTCGACCCGGAAGGTGCGCTGGCCCTTCTCGGTGCCGGCGATGAGGTACCAGATGTCGTCCTTGTCCACGAGTCCCCACGGATCCACGATCCGCTCGACCGGTTCCGCGCCCTTTTTCGCGTAGCCGAACCGGACTTGGCGGCGCCGGACGATCCCGGCCTGCAGCACGGTGAGCAGTTCAGGCCGTTCCTTCTCGCGCTCACCCCATCGCGACGGGTCGATGACGACGGCGTCCGCGGCGGCCTGCGCGTCGGCGCGGAAGGTGTCGGGCAGGGCCCGGACCAGCTTCCGCAGCGCGGATTTGACCTCGGACGAGATCGACGCCGCCGGGCCCGCGAGCAGGAACAACGCCTGAGCCTCGGACGCCGACAGTCCACTGAGGTCGGTTCGCGCGCCACCGACCAGCGACCAGCCACCGCCACGGCCGGGCTGCGGGTACACCGGCACGCCCGCGGCGGACAACGCCTCCAGGTCACGCCGGGCGGTCGCGACCGAGATCTCGAGTTCCTCGGCCAGTTCGGCAGCCGTGACGCGGCCACGAGCCTGCATCAGCAGGAGGGTGGCCACCAGGCGATCGGCACGCATGCGCTCAGTCTCGCAGGCAAACCGCTCACCCCGTGAACACTTTGCGGCCCGGACTTGACCTTCACACCGATGTCAACCCCTACGGTCACCGCACCCCACCCGAAAGGAGAAGCCCATGGCAGGCGCAGTGATCATCGGTGCGGGACCGGGTATCGGCCGCTCGGTCGCGCACCGGTTCGCCCGGGAAGGACTGCCGATCACCGTGATGGCCCGCAGCGCCGCGACGCTGGAGCCGCTGGCCGCCGAGCTCGGGACCGTGCTGGCGCTCACCGCCGACGTCACCGACGAAAAGTCTCTGAGATCCGCTCTCGACACCGCCGCGCGCGAGCACGGCGAACCCGACGTCGTGGTCTACAACGCGGCGATCATCCAGGCCGACGCCCCCGGAGAGCTGTCCGTCGAACGGCATCTCGCGGCGTGGTCGGTCAATGTCGTAGGAGCGATCACCACCGCGGCCCATGTCGCGCCGGGGATGGCCGAGCGCGGTTCGGGCACCATCATCGTCACCGGCGGGATGCCCGAAGCCGTGCCCGCGTACACGAGCCTCTCACTCGGCAAGGCCGGTGTGCGGGCGCTGGTCTCCTTGCTCGACACGCAATTCGGTCCTTCGGGAGTGCACGTCGCCACGGTGACCGTCGCCGGCCCCGTCGCGAAAGGGACCGCGTTCGACCCCGACGACATCGCCGAGCATTACTGGCGGCTGCACACCCAGCCGCGGGACGCCTGGCAGCAGGAGGTCGTCCACAAAGGATAGAACGGCTACCAGTGCGCCGGGTGGGTGAGCGACTCCGGCAGCTTCGTCGTCGCGTCGCCCTTCGCCGCGTCCAGCTGGGACTGGATGAGGAAGAGCGCGTCACGGAAGTCCGCGCCGCGGAGATCGGCGTTACGCAGGTCCGCTCCGGTGAGGTCGGCCTGCCGGAGATCGGCTCCCCGTAGATCCGCGCCGATCAGGTACGCCCCGCGCAGCAGCGCTCCGCGCAGATTCGTCCCCTTCAGTTTCGCGCCGATGAGGTCGGCGCCGCGCCGGTCCTTCTTCTTGCCCGGCACGGCGGCGCGGGCGAGTTCGCTCGCGCGCACCAGCAGTCCGTTCACCGCGGCGCGATGCGTGGGGACGTCCAGCTTCCTCAGCACGCCGGGGGTGTCCAGTGTCATCCGCTCGGTCCGGTCGATCATCTCGGCCAGGTCGGCGTGGATGGGCGCGGACGTCGGCAGCGACGCCGCCTCGGTGAGGTAGTAGAGCAGTTCCTGCAGGTCCCGCATGACCGGGAAGACCGCGAACATCGTTTTCGCCGTTTTCGGCGACTGCCGCCAGTCCTCGCCGTCGAAGGTGACCTGGGAGACTTTCTGGCCCGCGCCGAAGCAGTCATAGACCGTGCAGCCGGTGAAACCCTTCGTGCGGAGCTTGTCGTGGATGCCGCACCGGGAGTCCTCGCGCAGGTTCGGGCACGCCTGACCGGCCGGTTTGGTGATCGCGAAATCGGCCGACGCCGCGAAGGCCGGGACGACACAGCACAGGCCGAAGCAGTTCTCGCAGTCGGCTCGCAGGCCGGAAAGGGCTGGCACGGTGGTTCGGGCTCCAGATGTTCGGCAAGGTGTTCCAGCCACAGGGTACGGAGCGCACTTTCCGTGCAGGGCACCCGCCGCCAATGGCCGCCAGACGAAGGTCGGGTGCTGCCCCGTTCAGTCGATATCGGACATCTCGGCCGCTCAATAGCCTCGGTTTTCGTGGGATCCGGCAGGTGCCGTCCCATGCGGTCGTGCCGGACCGCTTTCGCCGCTGTGGTCCTGACCGGCCGGTCCCCTGCGAACGACAGGACGAACACATGCGAGAGACGAGACAAGCGCGTTGGTTGTCGCGTGCCGGAATGGTGAGCGCGGTCGCGGTGGCGATCAGTGTGACCGCCGCTCCCGCCCAAGCCGCCGAAGGACGGATCCTCGCCGCGGGATCCGCCGGAGCGATCCCGAACAGCTACATCGTCACGCTGAAGGACGGCGGCGTCGTCGACGCGCTGGCGAACCGCTTCGGCGCCAAGGTCGAGCAGGTCTACAGCAGCTCCCTTAAGGGCTTCTCCGCGACGCTGTCGGAGCGGCAGGCCAAGCGGCTCGCCGCCGACCCGTCCGTGGCGACCGTCGAACAGAATCAGCTCGTCCACGCGGACGCGACCCAGGTCAACCCGCCGTCGTGGGGTCTCGACCGCGTCGACCAGCGCAACCTCCCGCTCGACAAGAAGTACAGCTACACCAGCACCGGCGCCGGCGTGAACGTCTACGTCATCGACACCGGCGTGCGGATCAGCCACCAGACCTTCGGTGGCCGCGCCCGCAACGGCTACGACTTCGTCGACAACGACGCGGTCGCCCAGGACGGCAACGGCCACGGCACCCACGTCGCGGGCACCATCGCCGGATCGCAGTACGGCATCGCCAAACGCGCCACCGTCTACGGCGTCCGCGTGCTCAACAACTCCGGCAGCGGCACCACCGCCGGTGTCATCGCGGGTATCGACTGGGTCACCCGGAACCACGTCAAACCGGCCGCGGCCAACATGAGCCTCGGCGGCGGCGCCTCCACCACACTCGACGACGCCGTCCGCCGCTCGATCGCCGCGGGCGTCACCTACGGCGTGGCCGCCGGGAACTCCAACTCGAACGCCTCGGGCTTCTCCCCCGCCCGCGTGACACAGGCGATCACCGTCGGCTCGGCCACCGAAACCGACGCGCGCTCCAGCTTCTCCAACTACGGCAGCGTCATCGACATCTTCGCGCCGGGCACGAACATCACCTCGGCGTGGAACACCAACGACACCGCTACGAGGACCATCAGCGGCACCTCGATGGCGACCCCGCACGTGGTCGGCGTCGCGGCCCGGTTCCTGCAGAACAACAAGACCGCCACCCCCGCACAGGTGGCCACCGCGCTGATCAACGCGGCCACCCCCGGCAAGGTGACCAACCCGGGCTCCGGTTCCCCGAACCGGCTCCTGTACTGGGCGCCGACTGCCTGACAGCTCGGCCCTTGCTCGGCTGAAGTACATGAAGGCCCCCTTCCTTGCGCCTAGGTACAGGAAGGGGGCCTTCATGTACTCGGGAAGGTGTGAAGGTCGAGTTTCCCCGGCTGAGCCGAGGGAAGGGGGCCTGCACGCGCAGCCTTACGACCAAACTTTCCTGGAGTCGCGGCTCCCCCGGCGCCGGGTGGCGGGTCGCGCGGCCCGGACACGCCGTGAAGGCCTCCTTCCCTACCCTCAAGGTAGGCAAGGAGGCCTTCACGGACAGGCTCACGAGGTGTGTCGCTACAGCACCTTCCGGATACTCGGCACCACGGCGGCGAGGCCGGCGGCGTTCGGGTGCAGCGGGGCGAAGCTGTTGTTCACCACCGACGGGATGAGTCCCTCGATCCATTTGACGCCGATCGGCTGACAGGCGTCGTGACCGATACTCGGCGTGCGGATGTCGACGTACTTCGCCCCGTGCGCGGCGGACTGCTCGGCCATCCGCGCGTTGAGCCGGTCGATGTTGGCCTGGATGTAGTCCGCGTCCTGCGGCAGCACCGGGACGAGCGGCCAGCACCCACCCGGCTTGATCCCGGTCGGATAGCCCACCATGACGATCTCGGCCCGCGGGGCGCGCTGGCGGATCTGCTCGATCACCGTGCCGTAGGTCGCGGCGAAGGCGTCGATCTTGGTGGCGTACTTGTCCACGCCGCCCGTGGTGTTGGCCGCCTTGCACGAGGCGCCCACCGGCAGCAGGTTCACGCACGACGTCGCGAGCCCGACCAGGCCGACGTCGTTGCCGCCGATCCCGACGGTCACCAGTGTCGTGTCGGCCGAGAGCGCGTCGTACTGCGGCGGGTTGGTGCCGGAGATGATGCCCTTCTGCGGGTTGGCGAAATGGGACGTGGTCGCCGCGCCGCACGTGACGTCGCGCAGTTCGTCGACGTCGAGCTGCTTCGCCAGCAGTCCGGCGTAGTTGATCGCCGACCGGGCACAGGTGAGCAGATCGGACTGCGGCAGCACCACCGAGCCCGCCGAGAACGAGTCACCCATCGCGACGTACACCTGCCGTTCCGCCGCGGCGATGGCCGGTGTCCCGATTCCGACGAGGGTCAGTGCGGTGCCCGCCACCGCGGCGATCCGGGCGAGTCTTCCCCAGCGCGTACGTGTCACTGCCGCCTCCTGCATGCGTCGTCGAATGCCGAGATCAGGGTCCGCCTGCCCGAAGAGAACCACTAGAACGGAGGCGCGCGTTCTTGATCGGGGTTTTGTAGGTTCCCTCTATGACGAAGGCGTCGGCACAGCCCTGGCGCAGGCTGGACGCTTCGGTGCTGACACGCCTGGAGCCGGACACGGCCGCGATCGCGTCCGCGGCGATGGACCAGGTCCGCTCCGGGCTCCGGACCCCGCTGGACGACCGGACGGCGGCGAACCTCCAGGTCACCCTCGACGTCGCCCTGCACGCCTTCTTCAGCGAGATCGGACATCCCGACATCACCACCGACCGCGAGGTCTACCGGGCGCAGGGCCGGGCCCAGCACACCGCCGGACGCAGCCTCGAGGAGATGCTCGGCTTCTACCAATCGGCGGCGCTGGGTGTCTGGCGGCAGCTCACTTCGGCGGCACCCGCGGTGGATCTGCCGACCCAGGCGATCGTCGAACTCGGTGAAGCGCTGTTCGCCTTCATCGCGGAACTCTCGGCGGCGGCCGCCGACGGGTACGCCGAAGCACGGTCACAGGCGGCGCGGGCAGGGCAGGCACGGCGCGACCGGCTCCTCGGCCTCCTGCTCGCCGAACCGGCCGCCACCCGAGACCAGCTCGACGACGCCGCGAACCAAGCCGCGTGGGTACTGCCCGGCAGGCTCGTCATCGCCGTCACCAGCGCAGATCTGGCACCGCGGCTGCTGGATCGGATGCCGGGACGGGTGCTGGTCGGCCGTCACCACGAGCTGACCGCGGTCGTCATGCCCGCCGACCGGCTCGAGTGGTACCTCGGCCGCTTACGGGACCTGCTCGGCGACGACCAGGCTGGGGTCGGCCCGGTCGTGCCGCTTCGCTCGGCCGCGCTCAGCGCCCGCCGCGCGAGCGCGCTGTGGTGGCTGACCCGCACCGGCGCGCTCGGCGACAGCCCACTGGTCCACACCGTCGACCACCGCATCGACCTGCTGGTGACCGCCGATTCCGAACTCGCCGCCGAGTTCGCGAAAGACGTCCTCGCGCCGCTGGCCGGTCTGCCCGAACCGGCGAGGCGACGGCTCACCACGACCCTCGCGGCGTGGCTCGCCCGGCCGGACCAGCCGCAGGCGATCGGCGTCGAACTGCACGTCCACGTCCAGACCGTCCGGTACCGGATCCGGCAGTTGCGGACGCTCTTCGGCGGCACGATCGACGATCCGGCCGGGCGTTTCGCGCTGGCGATCGCGCTGAGAATCGATCCGCTGGTATCGAGGGAACCTACAAAACGCTCAGAGCGGGGCGTCCATCCGCTGCGTCCCGACGACGGACAGCAGGCGTAACGCGTTCTCCGACGGCGTTCCGGGATCGGCGGTGTAGATCACGACCTGCTGATCCCGGTCGCTGATGTCGAGGACGTCGCAGTTCACGCTGACCGGGCCGACCACCGGATGCCGGAACGTCCTGCACAGGGCGGGCGCCGCGCACACGTCGTGCGCGGCCCACAGCCGGGCGAATTCTTCGCTGCCGTCGAGGAGTTCCCGGATCAGCCCGGTGACCTCGGGGTCGTCGGGATAGCGGCCCGCGGTGGCCCGGAGGTTGCGGACCGCGCTCGCCGAGAAATCGTCCACATCGGACACACCGTAGAGCCGCCGCCCGTCCGGCCGCGGTCCGAGGAAGGCACGGCGCACCAAGTTGCGATCCCGTGGTGGCAGGGCAGAGAAGTCCTCCATCAACGCGGCGGCGAGATCGTTCCAGGCGAGCACCTCGTAGGTCGCCGACAGCACGATCGCCGCCGCCTGCGGAAGCCGGTGCAACAGCGCGAGAAGGCTCGGCCGGACCTCCCGGGACGGGCCCGGCGGTGGTCCCGGCGGCGCGCCGGCGAGGTGGTGCAGGTGATCACGTTCCACGTCCGACAACCGAAGGGCCCTGGTCAGCCCGGCCAGCACCTCGCGAGAGGGCCGCGGGCCACGGGCCTGCTCCAGCCGGGTGTAGTACTCGGTCGAGATGAACGCCAGCTGCGCCACTTCCTCACGCCGCAGCCCGGGGGTGCGGCGGCGGTGCCCGGCAGGGAGGCCGACGTCCGCGGGAGTGATCCGCTCGCGTCTGGTGCGCAGGAAGTCCGCGAGTTGTCGTCTGTCCACCACTCCAGTGTGGACGATGCCGGACCGTCAGCCAGGTACCGCCGGTGCCTGGATACGCGCCGACGGCGGAGGAACTCTCGGTGCCATGACCAACACAACGACTGTTCCTGGCCTGCTCGACGGCAAGGTCGCCTTCGTCACCGGCGCCGGCCGCGGTATCGGCGCCGCCGCCGCGCGGCTGTTCGCCAGGGAAGGCGCCCGCGTCGTGCTCGCCGCCCGCACCGAGTCCCAGCTGAAGGCCGTGGCCGAGGAGATCCGCGCGGAAGGCGGCGTCGCGGACCACGTGGTGTGCGACCTCGGCGACGCGTCGAGCATCCGCGCGGCCGTCGGCCGTGCCGTGGAACTGCACGGCAGGCTCGACGTCGCGTTCAACAACGGGGCGACGAACGTGCCGCCCGGCCCGATGGACCAGGTGACCGAGGCCGATTTCGACCGTATCTACGCGGTGAACCTCAAGGGCCCGTGGCTGGCGATGGTCGCCGAGATCGAGGCGATCCGCGCCACGGCGAAGACCGGGGCCATCGTCAACAACACCAGCGTCGGCAGCCTGATGGCCAACCCGGAACTCCCCGCGTACGGGGCGATGAAACGCGGCGTCAACAGCCTCACCGCCTCGGCGGCCACCACCTACGGCCCGGAGGGGATCCGCATCAACGCCGTCGCCCCCGGCACGACGCTGACCGAGATGTTCGAGGAGTGGGTCGAGAGCTCGCCGGGCATCCTCGACCGGCTCAACGCGCGCACGCCGCTGGGCCGGGTGGCCGAACCCGAGGAGATCGCCCAGGCCGCCGCCTGGCTGCTGAGCGACCGCGCCTCCTACGTGACCGGGACGGTGCTGCGGGTGGACGGCGGCATGCTGTCCTGACCCGGGCGGGGTGGGTGATGCGCGGGAACCGGTGTCCGCCTGTCGGCGTCTGAACGCGCACGACCCACCCTGACCAGGGGTTGCCTGAGGAGATGCCGATGCCGTTCCTGGATCCCGAACCGCTCTACGCCAAGCTCACCTCGGGCGACGCGGCAGGCATCGCCGAGGTCGGCGCCACCATCGCCGACACCAAGGCGTCGTTGCAGACCGTCGCGGACGGGATCTCCGACGGCGCGCTGCGGGCGGCACGGTCATGGCGTGGCACGGCGGCGGCCGAATTCGTCGGCAAGGCGAAAGCGTCCTCGCGGGCGGTCGCCGAGGTGTACGGCCGGCTCCAGACCGCGGAGGCGGCCGTCGAGGGCGCCGCGAAGGCGTACGCCTCCCTGCGGACGTCGGCCGACGCCGCCATCAAACCCTGGCGCGAACTCGGCCTGAGCGACCTTCTCGAAGCACCGGAAATCGCGATGAAGACCGTCCGTGCGCTGACCGTGGCCCAGCAGACCTACGAAAGCAGGCTCACGGCGCTGGCGGCCACGACCGACGTCGGCGGTGAGGGCTGGGACAGCGAGGGCAACGCCGACATCAGCGGCGTCGACCCAGGTGAGCCGTGGACCTCTCAGGGCTTGGCCTACGACGGCGAGAACCTGCTGGTGGGGTCGTACCACGACGGCAACGGCGACGGGAAAGGCGACAGCCCGATCGGGCCCGGACTGACACCGAGCAGGCTGACCTACGTCGACTACGAAACCGGCGTGGAAACGGGGAACGTCTATCTCAACGGCCACGGCGACGTCGGCGCGCCCACCCACACCGGTGGCGTCGCGACGGACGGCGAGCACGTCTGGGTGTCCTCCAACGGGTACGTGTACGTCTACGACAAGGCCGAACTGGACGCCGCGCAGGACAGCGGCAAACCGGTCGACGCCGTCGACGTGGTCCCGACGCCCGCACACAGCTATGTCACCTACGCCCAGGGCAAGCTCTTCGTGGGCGACTACGGGAACAACCGGCTCTACGAGATTCCCGTCGGCCCGGACGGCTCGCCTCAGCCGGACGAGGCCGGAGATCCGATCGAGACGCCGAACAACGTCCAGGGCGTCGTGGTACGCGACGACGAGTTCATCTTCTCCTCGTCCGATGGGCACAGCGGCAAGTTCTACCGGCAGGACCGGACGCCGGAGTGGTACGACTTCAACGATCCCGAGGAGATCGAGCTGAGGGGCGGCGAGCCCGGCAACGAGGACGGCTACGACTCGCACGGGGTCGAGGAAGCCGTCGAAATCGACGGGGAGATCGTGCTGGCGCACGAATCCGGTGCCTACGGCTACCAGAAGAACCCGGGTTCGAAGTGGGACGAGCCCGAGCTGACCAGGATCTCCTTGGAGGAGCTGGGGCTCGACCCGGACGGCGCGCTCTCCCCCGGCGACGCCGGATACGAAACCGATCCAGATTCACTGGTCGGCGCCGCGGGCGTCCTGGACGGGGCGACGTCGACGTTGAGCGCCGCGGCAGGCGAGATGTCGCGGCTGCAACTGGTCCCGCACCTGCTCGGCGACGTCCCTGCCGCCGCCACCTTCAGCGAAACGGTGACGAAGCACATCAGCGCCGCCGGGGATCGGCTGACGGCGGGTGTGGACGCGGTCGGTGGCATCGCCGACAGCCTGGTCACGGGCGCGGACACCTACCGGCGCATCGAAGACGGGATCCGCGAAGGGCTGGACAAGCTCGGCGAAGCCCTCTTCTAGCCCGGATCCTCAGCGCGGATCCCTGCGCATGCACCACACGCGGGGACCGTTGCCGGGAAGCGGGACCTCGGCTGTGACCTCGAAGCCGAGGCGCTGGTAGAACCGCAGGTTCGCCTCCCCGCACGTATCCAGGAACGCGGGATGACCCGTGCGCTCGGCCTCCTGGATACCGGGAATCAGCACCGCGCTCCCGAGGCCTTGCCCTTGGGCGTCGGGAGCGGTTCCCACGGTTTCCAGGAACCATCCCGGCGCCTTGGATCGGTGCGGGGCGATGGCCGACTCCGCGGCCTCGGCCGCGGCAGCCCGGTCACCGCGGAGGTCGCTCAGCATCGGCCCCAGTTCGGCGAACGCCGGCGAGTGGTCCTGGCCGGGAACGCTCCACACCGCCACGGCTCGGCCTCCGTCGGCGACCCAGACGCGGCCGTACACCATGCCGATCCGGGTCAGGCACAGCTCCTGAGTCCGCCTGATCCGGTCCTCGTGTCCGTCCGCGGCGATCACGTGCCTGGTGAAGGGGTAGTCGGCGAAGGCGCGGGCGAGGGTGTCGACAGCGGTGGGGACATCGGCGTCGGTGATGGGGCGTACGGAAGCGGTGTTCTGGAGCGGCGTGGTCACCAGGCGATCTTGACCACGAGGCCGCTCCCTTGGCAACGCATTTGACCGGCGGCACGAGCGCCGAGAATCTGTCCGTTTTGCCCGTTAACGCAATACGCGTAACTGGTTTCGCGCCTCATGTGCGCGAAACCAGCACAAGATCGGTACCCCGTGATAATGCCCCTTATGACTGAGTGCACCTGGAGGAGCGCGAAATACGCCGCCTCGGAGACAGCAGAAGCCCGGCGTGAAGACGCCAGGACGTCCCGACGAGGCGCCCAGCGGCGATCTGAGAGCGTTTTGCCTGGTCAGGACACCGGCAGAATGATGACCTTGCCGCGGATGCCACCCGCTTCGCTTCTGCCATGCAGGGAGGCGAGCGCGCTGAGGGCATGTCGTTCGGCGACATCGACGGTAATCGCGCCACTGTCGACCAAGGCCACCAGTTCGGCGAGCTGGGCGGGGTCGTTACGGGCGACGACACGTGTGGCGTTCGGCGCCTTGATCTCGTTGGTGGCCGAAACGATGCGACCACCGGGCCGGACGAGCGACGCCAGCGCCGCGCTCCGCGACTCGTCGAGACCCACGAGGTTCAGGACGACATCGACCTGACCGTCGAGCGCGTCCCCGAGCGACGTGGCGGTGTAGTCGACGATCAGATCCGCGCCGTTCCTCAGGACCGCTCGCCTGCTGCGCGGACCGGCGGTGGCGATCACCTGTGCGCCGTCACGTTTCGCGAGTTGGACGACGAAGCCGCCGATCCCGCCGCCCGCGCCGTTGACCAGAAGCCGTTCGCCCGGGACGAGGTGTGCTCGTTCGACCGCCTGCCACGCCGTCAGCCCGGCGAGCGGCAGGGCGGCGGAGTCAGCGAGAGGGATGGCGGCGGGCGCGGTGACCACGGTCCCGGCGCCGGCCACGGCGAACTCCGCGGCCGCGCCGTCGATCCAGCCGATGACCTGGTCGCCGACCGCGTGCGTGCGCACGCCCTCACCGAGTTCGACGATCGTGCCCGCGACATCCCAGCCGAGCGTGAGCGGCAGACTCACCGGCACCACTTCGCGGAGCGCGCCGGAGCGCAAGGCCACTTCGGTGGGATTGAAGGAGGTCGCGGCGACCTCGATCAGCACCTCTCCCGACGCGGGGACGGGCCGCGCGATCTCCTCGATCCGAATGACGGTCGCGTCTCCGTACAGATGAATCCGTGCTGCTTTCATGTTCTCGACCGTAGGGACGCCGGGAGAGACGAACCATGTGTCAAACCCGCCTCTTTCCTTCGCGATCGTCTTCGGACGCGTAGAGTCACCCGGCGTGGACGTGCTGAGCGACGTGCTGTCGGTGTTACGCGCCGGCCGCCCGAGGTCGGCTCTCGTGACGTGGCAAGGCTCCTGGGCACAGCGGTTCTCACCGGTGCCCGGCGCCGTCGGCTTTCGCGTGGTGGTGCGGGGCGGTTGCGTTCTCGTCCCGGACGGCGGCGAGCCGGTGCGGCTTGTCGCGGGTGACGTCGTGCTCCTGCCGCACGGACGAGGGCACGTGCTGGCCGACAGCCCTGCCACACCGCCGACCGCACGGCCTTGCGATCCCGCCGCCGAGGACCATCCGCTCGCGCTCGCCGACGCCTCGCAACACTCCACCGTCACCCTGTGCGGTGCCTACGAACTCGCGCCTGAGGGTCGGCACCCGTTACTGCAGGACCTGCCCGAGGTCGTCCATCTCGATACCCACGCCGGCGGTCTTGCCGAGCTGAGGACCGTGGTGGACCTGCTCGGCGCCGAATCGGCGCGGCCGCGGCTCGGCACGGACGCCGCCATTCCCGCGCTCCTGGACATGCTGCTGCTCTACGCCCTGCGCGCCTGGTTCGACGGCGCCCCGACCAAGCCCGGCACCGGTTGGGCGATGGCGTTGCGGGATCCCGGCGTCGCGGCCGCGCTGCACGCCATCCACCGGAACCCGGCGCACCCCTGGACGGTCGCGTCGCTCGCCACGCTCGCGGGCCTGTCCCGGGCCCCGTTCGCCAAGAGGTTCACCGAACTGGTCGGCAGGCCGCCGATGCGGTACCTGACCTGGTGGCGTATGACCACGGCGGCCCGGCTGCTGCGCGAGTCCGACGCGCCGCTCGGTTCCATCGCCGAGACTGTCGGCTATCGGTCGGAATTCGCGCTCGCCGTGGCGTTCAAACGCCAGTACGAGACCCCGCCCGGCAGGTACCGGCGGTCGGCTCAGCCCAGGGACGCGCTGGCGGAGCGCAGTTCTTCGAGGGCCTTGAGCAGGTAGGTGGCGAAGTCGTCTTCGGGGGCGCGGTCGCCTTCGGACCATTCGGCGTATCCCCGTTTGAAGGCGAGGACACCGATCTCGCTGGCGAGGGCGGCGGTCGGATCCGGCACGCCGCGGGCGACCAGGGCGGCGGTCATGGCGGCGGCGAGGCTGACGCTCTTGAGAGCGTCTCGTTCCTGAAGTTCGGCGCTCGCGGCGACCGCGGCCTTGAGCCGCGGGGCGATCTCGCGACTCATCGGGCCCATCGCCGTCGACGCGCGGACGAGACCCGCGGCGACCGCCTCGAGCGGACTGGCTTCGGCGGGCGCCTCGGCGATCCCTTCGGTCAGCAGCCGGCTCAGCGTTTCCTGGCCGGCGACCAGCAGTTCGCGTTTGTCGGGGAAGTGCCGGAAGAAGGTGCTCTTGGTGACCCCGGCCCGTTCGGCGATCTGCACGACCGTCGTGGCGTCGTAGCCCTGCTCGGTGAACAGGTCGACGGCCGCCACGACGAGGCGTTCGCGCGCGTCCGGCTCCCATCGACCCATGGGGGCATTCTATGTGACGGGACTCTTGTCCCATCACTCTGGTACGGTGATGGGACAAGAGTCCCGCCACTTACGGAGAACCCATGCGCGTCTTCATCACCGGCGGCACCGGCCTGATCGGATCCGCCGTGGTCGCCGAACTCCTCGGCAACGGCCACACCGTCCTCGCACTCGCCCGCTCCGAGGCCTCGGCTCAGGCCGCTTCGGCTGCCGGCGCCGAGCCGATCCGGGGTGGCCTGGCCGATCTGGACGTCCTGCGGACCGCCGCCGCCCAGGCCGACGGAGTGATCCATTTGGCCTTCGCCAACGACTTCAGCAGCCCCGAAGCGCTGGCGAACGCGGTCGCCGAAGAGAGCACCGCCCTCGCCGCTCTCGGTGAGGCGCTCGTCGGCACCGGCCGTCCGTTCGTGACCTGTTCGGGCACGCCCGCCACGCCGGGCCGCGTCTCCACCGAGAGTGACCCGACTCCGACGGACGGGCCGGTCGGCGGTCGCGGCCGCGCGGTCACCGGGGTTCTGGACCTGGCCTCACGGGGAGTCCGGAGTTCGGCCGTCCGCCTGCCGCGGACGGTGCACAACGAGGGCACTGGCGGGTTCGCCGGTGTGCTGACCGGGATCGCGCGCCAAAGCGGAGTGTCCGGTTACCCGGGCGACGGCACCCAGCGCTGGCCTGCCGTGCACGCCCTCGACGCCGCGGTCCTGTTCAGGCTCGCGCTGGAGAACGCCGAAGCCGGCACCGCCTGGCACGCCGTCGCCGACGAGGGCGACCCGGTGCGCGACATCGCCGCGGTCATCGGCGGGCGGCTGGGGTTACCTGTCGAGTCCGTGCCGGTGGAGACCTACGGGCCTCTCGGCGTCATCTTCGCGGCCGACCAGCCTTCATCCAGTGCCCACACCCGCCAAGTGCTGGGCTGGACACCGCAGCACCCGGGCCTGCCGAAGGACTTGGAGAACCTCCAGCCCTAGGCCTCGAGGACGAAGAACAGGAAGCTCAAGAAGGCGGTTTTGCCCGCGAGTTCCTCGGGGAAGCGCTCGTGCGCGCCCGGTGCCGGAGGGGGCTCGCTGATGACGGCGGTCCGGAAACCTGCCACGGTGAACGCGTCGGTCATCGCGTGCAGGGGCCGATGCCAGTACGTCAGCACGGCTTTCTGGCCGTTGAAGGAGTACTCGTCGGACCACTTGGCGACCTTGAAGTAGTCCGAGCCGGGATGGACCAGTTTGAAGAGGAGCGGGTGGTTGACGGCGATGATCAGCCTGCCGCCGGGTTTCAGTACGCGCCGGATCTCGGCCAGCGGCGCGGTCCAGTCTTCGAGGTAGTGCAGGACGAGGGCCGCGACGACGTCATCGAACGCGCCGTCGGGAAAGGGCAGCGGGGCGCCGATGTCGGCGACCTGGAGGGCCGCGTCGTCTCCGAGTCGTTTCCGGGCCAGCTCCAGCATCTTGGCGCTGGCGTCGAAACCGGTCACGATGGCGCCCCGCTCCCGCAGCGACTCCAACAAGGGGCCCGCGCCGCAGCCGGCGTCGAGGATCCGCCTGCCGGTCACGTCCCCGGCGAGGTTCAGGATCGCGGGCCGCGTGTAGTAGGCGTTGAGCAGGCTGTCCTCGGTTTCGGCGGCGTATGCCTCGGCGAAACCGTCGTAATCGTTCTCCATCGCGGCGCCTTTCACCTGGCTGTTTCGGTGTTCTTGCGGTGGTTGGCGTTGAACCGCGCTTTCTTCTGGCGATTCCCGCACGTGTTCATGTCGCACCATCGGCGGGTGCGGCTTTGGCTGGCGTCGAAGAAGGCGGCCCGGCAAGTCGGTGACGCGCACAAGGCGAATTTCCCGTCCCGTTCGCCCGCGATGAGGCTGATCGTGTCGGCGGCGATCACGCCGAGGGCGTCCTCCACGCCGGAAACCCGCCATCGCCGCTCACCATCGGGTGTCAGGACAGCGGCGGCCCGGCCCCGGGCACTGCACTCGTTGATGACCTGGACGGCGGACACGGGGAGCGTGTCCTGGAGCGCGGTCGCGGTCGCGGCGGCGTGGATCGCTTCCCTCAGCTCGCGCGCGAGGTCGAGCTGGGCCGTGGTGCAGGAGTCCACGTCGAGGCCGTTCACGGCCAGCCAGTCCACGAGCCGCTGCGGTGTGGGTATGCGCTCGACGGCGTCGCCATGACGTTCCGTCAGAGTCGCCGTGAAGCTGGTCGCCAGCACGCTACCGAGGCGGAAGTCGGGAAACCCAGGAGGCATGGAACCACCTTAGCCGGTTGCCAGGTGTCGGGCGGAACTGTTAGAACCGTCTTAGCCGGTTCCGCGATGGCAGGAGGTCTCATGACCAACGAGGTGCAAGCATTCGAAAGCCGCGCGACGGAGGCCGACCTCGAGGAGTTGCGTGCGCGCTTGGCCGCGGCGCGGCTGCCCGAGGCTGAGACGGTCCCCAGATGGGACCAGGGCGTTCCTCTCGCCGACCTCGTCGAGGTCGTGGACTACTGGCGTACGGGGTACGACTGGAGATCGTTCGAGGAGCGCCTCGACCGCATCGGCCAGTTCCGCACGGTCATCGACGGCCTGGGGATCCACTTCCTGCACCGCCGCTCCGCGCGTGCGGATGCCACTCCCCTGATCTTGACCCACGGCTGGCCGGGCAGCGTCGCCGAGTTCATCGACGTGATCGAAGAGCTCGCGGATCCGAAGGAGGCCGACGCGCCGGCGTTCCACGTCGTGGCCCCGTCGTTGCCGGGATTCGGCTACAGCGACAGGCCCGCCACCACCGGATGGGGTACCGAAAAGATCGCGTCCGCGTGGGTGGAGCTGATGGGAAGGCTCGGCTACGGCGAGTTCGTGGCCCACGGCGGTGACTGGGGAGGCAATATCACCACGGTGCTCGGCGGCAGGTTCCCGGCGCACGTACTCGGCATCCACACGACGTTCGCGCAGGGCCCGCCGGGGTTGTCCCTGGACGGGCTGACGGCGGCCGAGCGGGAGTGGGCCGAGCAGACCCGTGATTTCTGGGGTCGTCGCGCGGCGTACGCGAAACAGCAGGCGACCCGGCCGCAGACCATCGGTTACTCCCTCGTCGACTCACCGGTCGGGCTGCTCGCCTGGATCCTCGACAAGTTCGCCGAATGGTCGGACACCGAGGACAGTCCGTTCGAAACGATCTCCAGAGACCGCGTTCTCGACGACGTGACCCTGTACTGGCTGACGCGGACCGGCGCGTCGGCGGCCCGCATCTACTACGAAAGCCACGACTCGCTGGACCCCGGACTCCGGGTCGACGTCCCGTCGGCGATCACCATGTATCCCCGTGACATCGAGAAGTGCCCGCGTCCTTGGGCGCAGGAGCGGTACCGGCGGATCGTCCGCTGGAGGTCTCCCGAATCCGGGGGTCACTTCCCGTCGCTGGAGGTTCCCGGATATTTCGTCAAGGACCTGCGCGAAGGCCTGGCGGCGGTACTGGCCGCAGGGGGTCGTTGACGTCTCGGGGAACGAAGCGCTCGCCGTCGAAGACCATTTCGAGCGGCGGACGTCGCGTGGCGGGCTGCCAGCCGGCGCGAAAGGCGTCACGGATGGCGCGGCGAACCTGCGTCTGCGTGGGCAGGAAGGCGTGGTGGTAGGGGTCGAGAACGAGGATCTGTCCGTCGGTGCCGTCTTCCTTCACGCGGATCACGCGCGTTGTCGTCTCCCAGTCGGTATCGAGGTGCCAGAGGAATGACTGGCCGTTCCGCAGCGAGACCCGACGGGTGTCCTTCTCGGGCCAGGTCATCCCAGCGTGCTGTCGAGGAGGGCGAGCAGTCGTTCCCAGTGGCGCCGCGAACCGGCCTCGTCGAAGGCGTCGGTGTCGGACATGGTGAAGCCGTGGACGGTTCCGGGGTAGATCTCACAGCTGTAGCCGACGCCGGCGGCGTCGAACGCGTCGCTGATCTCGGTGATCGCCTCGGGTGTCATGTCGTTCTCGGCGAGTCCGAGGTGGACTTTCGCGGCGAGGCCAGGGATCCGCCGGTGCGGACTGTCGGGCTGGTCGGTGACAAGGGCTCCGGGGTGGAACCCGGCGACGGCGGCGACGCGATCGGGGTGGGCCGTCGCGGTGCGCATCGCGAGGACGGCGCCCATGCAGTAGCCGATCGTGGCGACCGGTCCAGCGCGGACCTCGCGCCGGGAGGTGAGGAAGTCGAGGTACGCGGCGGCGTCGCCCAGTGCGCGTTCGGTGGTGTGCGCTTCGATGAGCGGCATGATCTGACCGAAGAGCGCGGGACGGTCTTCGGCGGTGATGTGCTCGGGCAGGTCGAACACCGGTGCCGGGCGGTGCCGGTGGAAGACGTTCGGGACGAGTACGTAGTAGCCGTGTCCGGCCAGTTCGCGGGCCATGTCCCACAGGACCGGGCGTGGCCCGAACGCGTCCGGGTACATGAGGACACCCGGACGCGTTCCGCCGTCGTCGGGGAAGGCGGCGAAGGCGTCGGCCTGTCCGTCCGGGGTGGGAATGGTCAGCGTGGTGGCGGGAATGGCGGTGCTCCTCGTCTCGTCGGTGTGATTCCGAACGTAGACGATCAAGCTCAGCCCAGCCGCAGCCGATCGGACAGTCCGGCCGCGGTGAACGCGGCCACCAGGTCGTCGCGGCCTTCGGTGAAGTGCTCCCAGCTGTCGATGTGCACGGGCACGACCGCGCGGGCGCCGAGAATCCGCGTCGCCTCCGCGGCCAGCGCGCTGTCGAGGACGAGCAGGGCTCCGTCGAAGACCGGCTTCAGCCGCGGAGCCCCGGCGAAGAGCACGGCGGTGTCGACCGGGCCGAACCGGTCGGCGACCTGCCGGACGGCGTCGAGCGAGGCGTTGTCGCCACTGACGTAGACCGTCGGCAGGCCCTGGCCGGTGAGCACGAATCCGACGACGTCGCCGGTGATCTTCTGCGAGCCTTCCGGACCGTGGAGCGCGGGCGCGCCGGTCACGGTCACGGTTCCCCCGCCGGGCCGGTCGAGCTCCACCGTTTCCCAGGTCGCCAGCCCTTTCGCGGTGCCGCCCAGCCTGCCCGCGCCACTGGGCGTAGTGAGCGTCAAAGGCACGTCCGCCAGCAGTTTCCGGCCGGAGTGGTCGAGGTTGTCGGGGTGCTCGTCGTGCGAGAGCAGGACGGCGTCGATGTGGCCGAGGTCCGCGGGGTTCAGCGAGGCCGGCGCGGTCTTGGTGAGGCCGGGTTTCCCGTCGGGACGCCCGTAGCGGCCGGGTTCGTCGAAGGTCGGGTCGGTCAGGAAGCGCAGGCCGCCGTAGTCGATCACCGCGGTCGGGCCGCCGGAGACCTGGACTGAGAGCTGTTCGCCGAGCTGATGCATCGTCCACCTCACGGATAGATATTTATGCTTCCGTGAGAACACTAGCCAGTTCTCACGGAAGGATGCAACCAATTCCGTGAGGACCTACGATGAGACCGTGGACGACACCGCTGCCCTTCCCCCGGCCCCGGGCTCCGAGCAGTACGTCGCGCTGGCGCTCGCCAACACCACGATCGCGTTGCCCGGCGGCCAGGTCACCGATGTGCTCGGCACCCCGGCCGCCGCGGCGAAGTGGCTGGCCGACCAGGGGCTCGCCCCGGTCGACTCCGGTCTGCAGGAGATGTGCGCGGGCCTCGTCCGGTCGTTGCGTGAGCAGGTGCGGGTGCTGCTCGCGTCGAGGTCGTGCTCGGATCCGGCTCCGCAGAGCGCTCTCAACGCCGTCAACGAAGCGCTGAGCAAGGCGCCCACCGCGGAACTCCTGCGCTGGGACCCGGCCCGCGGGCTGTACCGCACCGCGTCGCATCCGATCACCCAGATCGTCGAGCACGCCTTGGCGACGCTCGCCGCCAACGCCGCGGACCTGCTGACCGGGCCGGACGCGGAGCGGATCGCCGCCTGCGGGTCTCCGCCGTGCACGCGGTTCTTCCTGCGCAACGGGCGGCGCCAGTGGTGTTCGGTGCGGTGCGGCGACCGGGCTCGTGCCGCCCGCGCCTATGCCAGGCGCTCCCAACCGGCCGGTCAGCGGTAAGAAGCGAACTGGTCCAGCAACGGTTTCGGGGAGTCTTCGGCGAAACAGAGGTCGAGGCTTTCGGCGGATTCGGCCGCCGACGCCTCGCTGCGCGGGAACAGTGCCGCTTCGTACGTGCCGAGAGCGGCTTCGACGTCGCCGGGATTCGCGGCGAGGGCGAGTCCGAGTTCCGCACCGTCGAGCATCGCGAGGTTGGCGCCTTCTCCGGCGAACGGCGACATCAGGTGGGCGGCGTCCCCGAGCAGGGTGACACCGGGGACACGGTCCCAGCGGTGACCGATGGGCAGCGCGTGGATCGGTCGCGGGATCAGCTCGCCGTCGGCGTCGGTGATCAGCGCCTGCAGTCCCGCGTCCCACCCGTCGAACTGGTTCAGGACGGCCTCTTTCGCGGCGGCGATGTCCCTGAAGTCGAGGGTGGAGATCCAGTTTTCGGCGGCCTTCAGCGCGATGTAGACGTGGAGGCTCCCGGAGGTGTCGTGATGCGCCAGAAACCCTTTGCCCGCACCGAGTGCGAAGAACATGCCGCCGCCGACGAGTGCCGCGCTCGCCGGATGGCGACGCTCGGCGTCGTTCAGGTGCGCTTCGACGAAGGAGACGCCCTCGTAGGCCGGTTCGGCGGCGGACACCAGAGGCCGGACTTTCGACCATGCGCCGTCGGCGCCAACCAGCAGGCCCGTGGTGAACGCCGTCCCGTCGGCCAGGACGACTTCGTGCCTGCCGCCGCCGAGCGGACGGGTGCCGGTGACCTTGGCGCCCCAGCGCACGGTGCCTTCGGGCAGGGAACCGAGTAGCAGATCGCGCAGGTCGCCCCGAGCCACTTCGGGGCGTCCGCCGTCACCTTCGTCGGTCTCCTCGTGATGCACGACCGCGTGCCGGTCGAGGATGCGCACTGCCTCGCCGCCGGGGTGCACGATGGCACGGAATCCGTCGTGGAGGCCGGCGGCCCGCAGTGCGGCCTGCCCGGAGTCCACGTGGATATCGAGCATTCCGCCCTGCGTGCGCGCGGACGGCGAGGCGTCGAGGTCGAAGACCGCCGCCTCGATGCCGTTGACGTGGAGGACTCGGGCCAAGGTGAGCCCGCCGAGTCCGGCGCCGATGATCGCGATGGGGTGGTGTGTGATCATGCCTGGTTCCTTTCGGCGGGGAGCCCGGTGTGGGTGATTCCGGTGATCAGCACCCGAAGTCCCCACGACATCCTCTGCTCGGGCGCCCCGGTGAGCAGGTCTGCCGCGTGGGCGGCGATCTGGGGATGGGTCGCCTCGTCGGCGTCGCGCACGGCGCGGCCCAGCGCGTCCCACTCCTCCGGCGACTGCTCGTCGGCGTGCTCGGCCGCGGTCGCCGTCGCGTGCTGCAGGAGGATGTCGATTCCCCACGCGCGCCGTTCGGGCGCGACGCCACCCTCGGTGAGAAGGGCGAGCAGGTTTTCGCACAGCGCGAGGTAGTTCTCGCCGCTCGGGCGGGCCACCAGCGCGGAGAGGGCGAGCCCGGGATATTCGAGCAGTGTCGCGGTGTAGGCCATGAGTAGCCGCTCGAGCCGCTCACGCCAGTCACCGCCGGACGGCGGCGAGGGGATCGTGCCGAGGAGTTCGTCCAGGATCGCCGCGTGCAGCTCGGCGGTGTTGCGGACGTAGACGTAGAGCGACGCCGCGCCGGTGTCGAGTTCCTGCGCCAGACGGCGCATCGTGACCTTCCGCAGGCCTTCCTCGCGCAGGATCGCGACGGCGACGGCGACGATGCCGTCACGGGTCAGCGCGGGTTTGGCCGGTCGTTCCCGGCGGCTCTTCTCGGGTGCCATACGACCACCATACCGAACATGTTCGTTACGAACATGTTCGGTATGCCTGGAAACGACAATGGCAGAGAGATCCGCTCTCCCTGCCACTTCCAACGTATAGCGCACCAGGGGGCTTGCGGCAAGACCCCGGCCATGCCGCAGAATCCCCCGCCGTAGCGGCATGAGCTCGACAAACAGGGGGACTCTTGATCGACGTGATCATCGCCGGCGGTGGACCGACCGGCATGATGCTGGGCGCCGAACTGCGGCTACACGGCGTCCGTGTAGCCGTCTTGGAGAAGGATCGGGAGCCGACCAAGGTCGTCCGCTCCCTGGGCCTGCACGCGCGCAGTATCGAGGTGATGGACCAGCGTGGTCTGCTGGAGCGGTTCCTCGAGAACGGAACGAAGTACCCGGTCGGCGGCTCGTTCGCGGGCATCGTCAAACCGGCGCCGCCGCTGGACAGCGCGCACGCCTACATCCTCGGCATCCCGCAAACCGTCACCGACCGGCTGCTGACCGAGCACGCCGCCGAAGCGGGGGTCGAGATCCGCCGCGGCCGCGAACTGGTCGGCCTGAGCCAGGACGAGGACGGGGTGGACGTCGAACTGGCCGACGGCACGAGGTTGCGCTCGCGGTACCTCGTCGGCTGCGACGGCGGGCGCAGCACGGTGCGCAAGCTCCTCGGGATCGGCTTTCCCGGGGAACCGGCCACCGCCGAGACTCTGCTGGGCGAGATGGAACTGACCGAGGACTGGGAAACGGTGCTCGCGGTGATGACCGAGGTCCGCAAGACCCAGCTGCGGTTCGGCCTCTCCCCCCTCGGCGATGGCGTTTACCGGGTCGCCGTCCCCGCCGAGGGCCTGGCCGAGGACCCGCGCGTCCCGCCGACCTTCGACGAGGTCAAACGACAGCTCAAAGCCGTCGCCGGCAGTGATTTCGGCGTGCACTCGCCGCGCTGGCTCTCCCGCTTCGGCGACGCCACCCGCCTGGCCGAGCGTTACCGGGCCGGACGCGTGTTCCTGGCGGGCGACGCGGCGCATGTCCATCCACCGGTCGGCGGACAAGGGCTCAACCTCGGCGTCCAGGACGCCTTCAACCTCGGCTGGAAACTCGCGGCCGCGGTCGGCGGCTGGGCGCCGGAGGACCTGCTGGACACCTATCACGCCGAACGACATCCGGTGGCCGCCGCGGTGCTGGACAACACCCGTGCGCAGATGCAGCTGATGTCGCTCGATCCGGGGTCCCAGGCACTCCGGCGGCTGCTGGCGGAACTGATGGAGTTCGAGGACGTGAGCCGGTTCCTCACCGAAAAGATCACCGCGACCGCGATCCGCTACGACTTCGGCGAAGGGCACGAACTTCTCGGCCGCCGAATGCGGGACCTGGAACTCGGGCAGGGACATCTCTACGGGCTGACCCACGGCGGCCGGGGTCTGCTGCTCGACCGAACCGGCGCGCTGTCGGTCCGGGGTTGGTCGGACCGGGTCGATCACGTCGTCGACGCCAGCGAAGAACTGGACGTACCGGCCGTCCTGCTGCGGCCGGACGGTCACGTCGCGTGGGCGGGCGAAGACCAGCACGAACTCCTCGGCGCCGTGCGCCGGTGGTTCGGAGAGGGCGAAGTCCTCTAGCGCGCCGAGGACGGCGGTTATTGGCCGAGGGCGTTCCGAATCCACTGCCACGACAGGAGTTGACGACCATGGCCGGACGGGTGGTGCACTTCGAGAGATTCCGTTCGAGGACGGCGAACGCGCACGCGGCTTCTACCAGGAGGTCTTCGGCTGGAAGGCCGAGGCGATGCCGGGAATGGACTACACGATCGTCGCTTCGGGGCCGACCGCCGAGACCGGCATGCCAGCGGAGCCGGGATTCATCAACGGCGGGATGCTGGCCAAGGAGCTCAGCCCCGCGTCGGGCCCGGTGGTCGTGCTCGACGTCGACGACATCGACGACACGCTCGCGGTCATCGGGCAGCAGGGCGGCGCGACCCTCGTCGGCCGGACCGCGGTCGGCGACATGGGTTTCGCCGCCTACTTCAAGGACCCGGAAGGCAACGTCATGGGACTCTGGGAGACCGCGTGATCCCGCAGGGCCCGTGGCCGGTGTGGTCACGGACCCTGCGGACCCCGGTACGGCAAGGTCTGGTTGTAGACGATATTCGTGTTCGTGCTGCCGAAGAGCGCTAGCTCGTTGACGATCTCCTCCAGCCGCCCCATCGACGGGGCCGCGATCTTCAGCGAATAGCAGTCGTCACCGGTCGTCCGCAGGCATTCGAGGATCTCGGTCCGCTCGGCCAGGAGCTTGTGCAACGGGGCGTGTTTGCTGCCCGGGTACTTCAACCGCACCACCGCGAGCACCACATACCCGGCCTTCTCCAGATCGACCTCGGCGCGATAACCGGTGATCACCCCGGCCGACTCCAGCCGCTTGACCCGTTCCGTCGCCGCCGACGCGCTCAAGCTCACCCGCTTCCCCAGCTCGGTGAACGGCACGCGCCCGTCCTTCTGCAGCTCGACCAGGATCGCCCAGTCCGTCGCATCGAGAATCTCGGCCATCCGGCCAGAATACCGGCAGATCCACGGCGCAAACGGCCATACGCCGGGAAAGATCCCTTCCCGGGATTCCGCCCCGCCGATAGCCTTGACCTGTGCGAATAGGTGTCAACGTCCCGAATTTCGGACCGGGGACCGACCCCGGGATCCTCCGCGGTTGGGCCACCACGGTCGAAGGCCTCGGCTACGACCTGCTCATGGTGTCCGACCACGTCGTCATCACTCCCGACGTCGCCGAGCAGTACCCGGCTCCGTTCTACGAACCGTTCACGACGCTGTCGTGGCTCGCCGGCGTGACGGACCGGATCCGGCTGGGCACCACCGTGCTCATCGTCCCGTACCGGCATCCACTGCTCATCGCCCGCATGGCCGCGAACCTGAACCAGCTCAGCGGCGGACGGCTGGTGCTCGGCGTCGCCTCCGGCTGGGCCCGTCAGGAGTTCGAAGCGCTCGACGTCCCGTTCGAGCACCGGGGACGGCTGACCGACGGCCACCTCGACGCCGTCCGGAAAGCGTGGGCCGACGACGCCGACTACCGCGCCGGCGACATCCCGATCTGGGTCGGTGGCAACAGCGACGCCGGGATCCGCCGCGCCGTCCGGATCGGCGACGCCTGGCACCCGCTGCGGGCCACCCTCCCCTGGCTCACCGAAGCGCTCACCAGGGTCAAGACCATCGCCGACGCCCACGAGCGGCCGGCCCCCGCGTTCGCCCCGCGGATCCTGCTCAACGTCACCGAACGGCCCGTCACCCGACCCGATCGCCCCGCCGGGGAAGGCACGATCGAGCAGATCGTCGACGACCTCGACCGCCTCCGGCACCTCGGCGCCGAAACGGTCGTGCTCGACCCCTTCTCCGGCGACCCCGACGAGACCCTCCGCCCCGAAGTCGCCTGGCAGGCACTGGCGACCGTCGCCGCACACTGGAACTGGGCCGCTACCGAACCGAAGAGGACCGACGATGACCGAAGAAGACGAGAAATTCCTCCGCCGCGCCATCGAACTGGCCGCGAACTCCCGCAGGGACGGCGACCCGCCCTTCGGCTCGCTGCTCGTCGGCCCCGACGGCACGGTGCTGGCCGAAGACCACAACACCACGGTGTCGCAATCCGACATCAGCCTGCACCCGGAACTGAAACTCGCCGTGTGGGCCGCCCGCGAGCTCGAACCCGCCGTCGCCGCGGAGACCACCATGTACACCAGCTGCCAGCCGTGCGGGATGTGCCAGGGCGCCATCGAACGCTCCGGCCTCGGGCGGGTCGTGTTCGGCCTCTCCGGCGAACAGGTCACCGCGCTCAAGCCGCCCACCACCGCACCGCCCGTCCGGCTGGAGGGTCCGGCGTTGTACGACGAGGCCCGCGTTCCGGTGGAGGGTTACTACACCTCGTGAGTGGTGAGGACGGTTAGACCCCTCCTTTACTCGACCGGCTAGGCGCCGATGTTCCTTTGTCCGCGCCTAGGTACAGGAAGGCCCCCTTCCTGTACCTAGGCGCAAGGATGGGGGCCTTCATGTACTGGGGAAGGTGTGAAGGTCGAGTTTGTTCGGCTGAGCCGAGGGAAGGGGCCTTCACGGACACAGGCCAGGGGGATCAGCCGTAGCTAGAATCCACCCTTGCCGCTCACGAGGGGCACGGGAACGTCGCTAGGATGATCACGATGTCCGCCGAACTCGTGCCCACCGCGCCGGAACCGCCGTCCCGGCTCCCGGAGACCAGGCCCGAGAACCGGCGGCAGATCCTCGCCGAAGCCGTCGCGCTGCTGCCCGCGCTTCCCCCGGCCGACCCGCTCGACCGGTACGCGATCCGGCACGTCACCACCCTCTGGCTCGAGACCGACAAGACCGATCACACCCGCCGCGCCTACTACGCCGACCTGTCGGCCTGGCTCGGCTGGTGCGCCCGCACCGGCCTCGACCCGCTCATGGCACGCCGCGCCGACGTCGACGCCTGGAAGAACACCCTCACCGTCACCGGAAAGGACGGCCTGCCCCGGCCGGCCGCCGACTCCACCGTCGCGCGCACCCTCGCCGGCATCTCCAGCTGGTACCGGTATCTACAGTCGAACGACATCGCCGACCGCAACCCGGTCTCCGCGGTCAACCGGCCCAAGACCGGCAAAACCCCACCGCTGCCCGCACTCGGCGGCGAGTCGACGGCGAAACTGCTCAACCACATGGAGAAACGGGCCCGCGCGAACGACACCGAACCGTCCTGGCGCGACGCCGCGGTCGTCGCGATCCTGTTCTACACCGGCCTGCGCGTCTCCGGCCTCACCACGGCCACCGTGCAGGACCTCGACATCGACTCCGGGCACACGATCCTGCGCTACACCGCCAAGGGCGGCCACCGCGACTTCGTCCCGCTCGTCCCCGCCGCCCAGCATCCGCTGCGCCGCTACCTCGACCTGCGCGCCGCGCGCATCGGCGTCCGCCCCGACGAGCTGACCGGTCCGCTGCTCGCGACCATGCCCCACCGCTACGACCGCACCAAATCCGGCGGGAAACCGCTGGCGCAACGGGACGTCTGGTTCCTGCTGCGGGCACAGGCCCGCGCCGCCGGACTCGCGGAAGCGAACACCATCTCCCCGCACACCGCGCGGCGCACCACGGGAACCCTGCTGCTGGCCAACGACGTCCCGGTCCAGAAGGTCCAGGATCTGCTGGGACACGCCGACATCCGCACCACCCGCGACCGCTACGACGCGCATCGCCACAAGCTGGAGACCTCCCCCGTGCACGCGCTCGCGCAACTGCTCGCCGACGCGCGCCACCGTCAGAACTGAGCCTGCCCCAGCTGGGACTTCGTCGCCCCGATCACCACACCGTCGACGCGCGCGAGCCAGCTCCCGCACAGACACCGGACGTACTCGAGCCTCCCCTGGGAGACCCGCTGGGACGTCGTCGCGCTTCCGGGCAGTTCGGCCAGCGGCCACCCACACCGCGGGCACTTGTTCGCTTCCATGCCCCGATCGTGCTGTAATGAGTCAATGCACTTCAACCCTTACGGCGGAGCGGCGGCCCAGATCGCCGCCGACCTGGTCAACCTCGGCGACGCCGCCGACCCGGCAACGCTGACCGCGATCTTCCGCGACCGCATGACCGTCGCCGCCGTGAAAGAACACGAATCGACCGAGATCATCGCCTGGACCAAAAGACTCCGGGACGTCTTCGAAGCCGACCCCGCCACCCGCGTCGACCTGGTCAACGCGCTGCTCCACGATTCCGCGTCCAAGCCCTACATCTCCACCCACGACGGCAAGGCACCCCACCTGCACTACGTCGACGCACACGCCGGCACCGCGTCCCGAGTCCGGGCCTACACCGCGGGCGGACTCGCACACCTCGTCTGCGACACCCCGGACCGCTTCGGCGTCTGCTCACGCGAAGGCTGCGAAACGGTCTACGTCGACGTCTCCCGCAACGGCCGCCGCCGGTTCTGCTCCACCCGCTGCGCGACCAGGGTCCACGTCGCCGACCACCGAAACCGGCAAGCGAGCTAAATCGCGTACCGCCACGCCGTCAGAGCGTGCGCCGAGAACCACGCACCCAGCACCACCCACGCCACCGCGGCCGCCACCGCCGTGACCGTCCGCCGCTTCGACAACCCGATCGCGATCGGCACCAGCACCGGGAAAGCGGGCAGGATGAACCGGATCTTCGCATCCGGCAACCCCCGCGTGCCGATCGCCAGCAACAGCACCCCGGCCCCATACAGTGTCAACGGCCACGGCACCCGGATGAACGCCGCCACCACCACCAGCGCCACCGCGCCCAGCAGCAACAACACCGTCAGCGTGCTGAACACCGACTCGTCCCCGGTCAACCGCGCCAGCACCGAATCCGCCGTCTCCGCACCGAAGTCGAACTCGGTGTTCCAGCCCCGCAACTCGATGTCCTGCCAGCCGGTCCAGCTACCCGTCCGGTACGCGACGAACCCCAGATACCCGGCGACCCCCAGCGGAGCCACCACCGCACCCGCCAACGCCCACCACCGCTTCTCGGTACGCCGGAAGACCGCGATCAACGCCGCCACCACGACCACCGCGACCAGCACCACCGCCGTCGACCTCGACAACCCGGCCGCGAAAGCGCACAGACCCGCCAACATCCAGCGCCGCTCCAGCACCCCCACCAGCGACCACACCGCGAACGCGCAGAACACCGCTTCCGTGTAAGCCATCGAGAACACGATCGCCATCGGCGCCCCGGCCCACAACGCCACCAGCAACAACCCGGTCCGGTCACCCCGCTCCGGCGAAACCGCCCGCCCGATCCGGATCAACCCGCACGCCAGCACCAGACCGGCCAGCACCGAAACCGTCAACGCCGCCGTCACCACATCCGGCCCGAGCCACATCACCGCGGCGACGAGCTTCGGATACAACGGGAAGAAAGCCATCGGCGCGTCCGAATACGGCTGCCGCGCCGCGTCCAGCGTCCCCGGCAGATCCGCGTACCCGTGCACCGCCAGCCGCAGATACCACTGCCCGTCCCACGCCGTCAGCCGATCGGTCAACGTGGCACCACGCCGGGCGGCCAGCAGATCGAGCAGCTGGACACTCGCGGTCCGGATCACCAGATACAGCAGGATCGCCCTCGGATAAGGCGACCACGCCAGCCTGTCGAGCGCTCTCTCGAACACACGCGCCGGACGCCCCTGCCGGGGCGCTTTCTCAGGAGTGGCGGGCTGATCAAGGTCGTCGACTTCTCGGAGCACGCTCAGAGTGTCCACAATGCGGAGTCAGCTCGCCGTTCGATCCCGGAGATTCCCGGCCTCCGCCCAGGTGGGGAAGGCCACAAACCAGGCTTGTGACCCCACCTCGATCTTGTGTTTCCCAGCCACCGCCCCGGCTCCTACGTTCGAAGTCATGAGCGAACAGAACCTCAACGACACCGTCGCGATCATCGCCGGCGGCGCGAAGAACCTCGGCGGACTCCTCTCCACCACCCTCGGCGAAGCCGGCGCCAAAATCGTCGTCCACTACCACGGCGACGCCTCCGCGGCCGACGCCGACAAGACCGTCGAAGCCGTCCGCGGCGCGGGCTCCGAAGCCATCGCCGTCCAAGGCGACCTCACCGCGGTCGCCGACGTCCGCCGGCTCTTCGACACCGCCATCGACACCTTCGGCCGCGCCGACATCGCGATCAACACCACCGGGATGGTCCTGCGCAAGCCGATCCTCGAAACCACCGAAGAGGACTACGACCGCATGTTCGCGGTCAACGCCAAAGCCGCCTACTTCTTCATCCAGGAAGCCGGCCGACGCCTCTCCGACAACGGCAAGATCATCAGCCTCGGCACGTCCCTGCTCGCGGCCTTCACCGACGGCTACTCCACCTACGCCGGCGGCAAAGCCCCACTCGAACACTTCACCAGGGCCGCCGCCAAGGAATTCGCCGACCGCGGCATCTCGGTCAACGTCGTCGCCCCCGGCCCGATGGACACCCCGTTCTTCTACCCGCAGGAAACCCCCGAACGGGTCGAATTCCACAAGTCACAGGCCATGGGCGGCCGGCTCACGAAGATCGAGGACATCGTGCCGATCATCCGGTTCCTGGCCACCGACGGCGCCTGGTTCACCGGACAGACGATGTTCCCCAACGGCGGCTACACCACCCGCTGACCCCTACGCTGACCAAGACGCCATAGACCGGACACGAAGGGGAACCCCGGGGTGGGCCTGGACCTGCACAAACTGAACCACCTCATCGCCGTCGCCGAAGAAGGCAGCTTCACCCGCGCGGCGGCCCGGCTGCACCTGAGCCAGCAGGCGCTGTCGACCTCGGTGCGCACGCTCGAGCGGGAAGTCGGCGTCCCCCTGCTCGAGCGGAGCGCCACCGGCGTCACCGTGCTCCCCGCCGGACAGGCACTGATCGCCGACGCCCACCTCCTGCACGGCATCGCCGATTCCGCCGTCCGGCGCGCCAGGCGCATCGGCCGCAGCGAACCCGAACGGCTCCGCGTCGGCCACACCCCCGCCGTCACCGGCGACGAGGTCACCGCCCTCCTGCGCAGACACCAGGCCGACCCCGACCTGATCATCGACGTCAACCAGCGCTACCCCGACGAACTCGTCGCACAACTGCTCGGCGGACACCTGGACCTCGGCCTCGGCCGCGCGCTGACCCTCGCGCACGGCCTCGTCGGAACCACCCTGATCCGGCAGCCGCTCAACGTCGCGGTCGCCACCGGACACCGGCTCGCCGAACGCGAACACCTCGCCTTGAGCGACCTCGACGGCGAGAAGATCATCGTCTGGGGGCACCCTGGCCGGTCCGGCTACACCGATCTGCTCGTCAACCTCTGCCGCGACGCGGGGTTCGAACCCCAGATCCGCCGCAACCCCATCCAGGGAACGCCGCCGGTCACCGCCGTCCTCGACACCGAAGGCGTCGCGTTCGTGACCGCGCCACCCGGACCGGCGGCGGGCGGCGCCGTCCACGTCCGGGAACTCCGGCCCGCCGTGCACGTCCCCCTGCAAGCCCTTTGGCCGCAGCACGGCACTTCCGACGCACGCCAGGCGTTTCTCGCGTCCGCCCAAGGCTTCTAGGCGCCGAGGCGGTCGTGGTGGTCCAGCAGCTTCGACAGCAACTCGGTGAACCGCTTCCGCTCCTCGGCCGAAAGCGGAGCCAGCAGCTCGTCCTGCCGTTCGGCCAGCTGTTTCTCCAGCCGTCGTAGCTGCCGCTTGCCCGCGGTGGTCAGTGAGATGACGTTGCGCCGCCGATCGGCCGGATCCGGCGCACGTTCGACCAGCTCACGTTCGGCGAGCTCGTTGATCGCCGCGACCATCTCGCTCACGTGGATGCCGCTCCTACGGCCCAGCACAGCCTGGCTGGCAGGCCCGAACTCGTCCAGCGTCGCCAGCACGCGGTAGTGGTAGCCGCGGGAGTCGACGGCGGAGAACCCGCCGGCCACCAGGCGATGCGCGTGGTTGGCGGTCTGCGTGAGCAACCAGCTGGGCAGCGTCCGCCAGCGGCCGCTCGGCTCCTCCGAGGGATTCTCCATGTGACGAGTCTAACGAATCGTTGGGCGCCCGAACGATTCCGGTATCGTTGGGTCACCAAACGTTTAGTCACCCAACGATTCGAGGAGCAGGCGTGACGATCAAGCCCTTCCACATCGACATCCCCCAGGCCGACCTCGACGACCTCGCCGACCGGCTGACCCGCACCCGCTGGCCCAACGAGGTCGCCGACGCCGGCCTGGACTACGGCTTCCCGCTCGCCCGCCTCAAGGAACTCGCCGAGTACTGGCGAACCGGATACGACTGGCGCGCCCACGAGGCCGAACTCAACAAGCTTCCGCACTTCACCACTGAGATCGACGGCCAGAACATCCACTTCGTACACGTCCGGTCGGCGAACCCGGACGCGCTCGCACTGGTCCTCACCCACGGCTGGCCCGGTTCGTTCCTGGAATTCCTCGACCTGATCGAGCCGCTCTCACCCGACTTCCACCTGGTGATCCCCTCGATTCCCGGCTACGGCTTCTCCGGCCCGACCCACGAACGAGGCTGGAGCGCCGACCGGATCGCCCGGGCGTGGGCCGAGCTGATGCGCCGCCTCGGATACGAGCGCTACGGCGCACAAGGCGGCGACTTCGGCTCAGGGATTTCGACGGCACTCGGCGCCGCGGCACCGGAGCACGTTGTCGGGGTGCACGTGAACTACCTGCCGACCCGGCCGGACCCGGGCGCCGGCCTCGAACTGTCCGAAGAGGACGAAGCCCGCCTGGAGAAGATCAAGCGGCTCATGGCGAATCGCCCGCCGTATCAGGCACTGCAGATGGCCACCCCACAGACCATCGGCTACGCGTTGACGGACTCTCCGGTCGGCCAGCTCGCTTGGATCGCCGAGCGCTTCGCCCAGTGGACAGACCCGCGCACACCGGTCAGCGACGACCGGATGCTCACCGACATCTCGCTGTACTGGCTGACCGCGACCGCGGCCTCGTCCGCGCGTCTCCACCACGACGCCGGGAGGGGGCACACTCCCTGCCGTGCACCGCTCGGCGTCGCGGTACTTCCACGGGACATCACGCAGTCGGTGCGACCACTGGCCGAACGGCTGTATGACGTCAGGCATTGGACGGAGTTCGAACGCGGCGGCCACTTCGCCGCGATGGAGGTTCCGGACCTGCTCGCCGCGGACATCCGGGAGTTCTTCCTCGACCTCGTCAAAGAATTGCCGCAGCCTGCTCGCCTCTGAGCTGGTTTTTCATAAGGAGTAACTGGATCTTTCTATTCTGCCCAGCCGTATAGGTCGTTATACACTTGAGGATTCGGCGTATCGCTGGGAGGTCGAGGTACCTCCCAGCCGGCCGCAGTCCGAGCACTGCGCCCCACTCCCCGCTGCCCCACCTCCTCGGCGGCGCAGCACTCCCCTCCCCTGCGACGAGCCGCCTCCGTGGCACTGAGTGCCAGCGCGCTCCCCTACTGCTCATTCAAGGCGGCGTTGACCTTGGCGATGACGGTCTGCAGTGGCGTCGAGGTGGTCATCACCGCCACCATGGTCGTTTCGGCCGCGGCGTCCTGGACCTTGAACGCGTCGATCACGAGCGCGAAGGCCTCCGCCGCGCTGGCGGCGATGTCGTCCTGCCCGCCACTGCGCAGCCAGCGCCGGAGCACGTGGTTGTTGGCGGCCGCGATCGCCGCGGCCGCCACGGCAGCGCGCAGGCTCGCCGTCTCGTCACCCTGTTCGGTGAACCGTGCCCGCAGATAGCGGGCGAGGACGCGCTGGTAGCGGTCTACGGTCGCGACTTCCTTGTCCCGCAACGAAGGCACCGTCCGCGTCAGGGTGAACCGTTTGAGCGAGACGTCGAGTTCCGCGGCGTAGGAGTCGAGGACCAGCCCGACGGCGGCACACGCCACCTCGACCGGATCGCGATCCGGATCCGCGGCGGCGAACGTCTCCTCCATCTCCGCCACGATCTCGTCGTGGTTGGCGAAGAGCACGTCGTCCTTGGCGTCGAAGTACCGGAAGAACGTCCGGCGGCCCACCCCCGCCGCGGCCGCGATCTCGTCCACCGTGGTGGCCTCGTAGCCCTTGGCCACGAACAGGTCCACGGCCGCCGCGGCGAGCGCGCGACGCAGACGGCGCCTCCCCTCGGGGGTCGCGCCTGCTCTGGTCACCGGCGCTCGGCGCGGCGAATCGGTCATAGCGGGACGGTAGCAGCCACTTGCTAGTGGCACTGAGTGCCGTTACGCTGGGCGGAGTCCCCGGGACACCCTGTCCCCTCCCCCGCTCGGAAGGCGCCGACGATGTCGCTGGACCACCAAGTACTCCCGGTCGAGTCGCGTTCGATCCGTCCCCGGGGCGACGCCTTCTACGGTAGGCTCTTCGGCTGGTCACTCAAATGGCGAGGTCCGCAGCCGTTCCTGGTCCTCGAAGGCGGGATCTGCGCGGTGACCCTGCCCAAGATCAACGGCGCCCAGGTCCTGTCCCGGCTCGCGGAGACGGGATGCGAAGGCCCCGCCATGGCGGTACTGACTCAGCAGGGTCCGCGGGTGGCCATTCTCGCGGAGACCGACGGGCTGATCCCGTCTCGGGATTCCCTGCCGCAGCACGTCGAAGTACTCGCCTGGGGCACGCTGCTCCCCCTTCCTGCCGACTCCGGCCGAGCCGAGGCCCACGCGGAATGGCTCTCGGCGCCGGATCCCCGGCAGCGCTGGCTTCCCAGCCTGGACGCCGTCCTCGCGGCCGTCCGGCCGAGGTAGCGCTCGCGGCTCATGCCGCCACCGACGCCTGCGCGGAAACGAGCAGCGCTCCACCGTCCGATTCGGACAGGGTGATCTCGAGGGTCGCCCCTTCCGCCAGGGGCGGCAGGTCGCTCAGGGTCACGCGGCCGATCAGGCGTTGCCCGCGGCGGGCGGTCACCGCACCGGAACGCCGGACTTCGATTCCCGAGCGGTGCCACACGCGGACGCTGCCCGTCGCCCGGCCTCGCCACCGGCTTCCGCACCAGGCCGCGAGCGCGGCGCCCGCCGTGTTGCACAAGACGTCGTCCAGCGAGCCCACCCGTCCGGCGCCCTGCCAGACCTGAAGGCATTCGATCGACACGGACACCGCGAACGCCGCCAGGACGATCCGTGGCACCGGCTTCGCCCAGTCGAAGCGCACCGGTGCCAGCAGCGCGAGCGGTGCCAGCAGGAGAACGTTGCCCGCCAACTGGAACAAGGCGAGGTCCGGGCGATCGTCGAAGACGGGCAGGACATCGCCCAGCAGGTGGAGACTCACCGGCGAACCGCGGTCCGTCATCGGCGCCGGTACGAACACGATTGCCAGTATCGCGAAAAGCGAGGCCAGCAAAGCGAAATCCAACGCGACCGCGGACCGGCGACGCCGGTTTCCCCGATGGCGCGCGACGAATTCGGCGACGACGGCGCCGGCCGCGGCGGCGAGCAGCGACCACGGTGCGACGTCGGAGAACGCCTGCCACCACCATCCCATGCACTCCCCTTTCGCCGATGATCGTCTTCGGCGAGGGTGGCAGGATCGTGAAGACCAGACAAGAACGCTGGCTATTGTCGGTGAATAACTACCATCCGCGTTGATACTTCACGGAGTCCGATTGTCACGGCCGTGCGGTCAGCGCTGGACCGATCCACCGGCGGACCATGGCACGCAACTGTTCGTCGGTGTGCGCCGGCGTCGAGGGGTACTGCAGGAACGACAGGAACAACCGCATCAGCATTTCGGCGAGGCCCTCGAAGTCCTCGTCGGTCGTGACCCCCACCGCGGCCCAGTCGACCGGCACATTCCGGAGGATCCGCGCGCCGAGCGCGAACGACTGCGAAGAAGTGACCGCCACGGTGAAGACATCGGCCTCGCCCGCTTTCAGGAGCAGCCCCAGATACGGCTCGTCGGGGACCGCGCGGACGCCGAACACCACGGATTCCACGGCGACCTCGGCGGGGTCGGCGAACGTGGCCAGATGCCGTTCCATCCGCCCGGCGAACTCCTCGACCCGGTCCAGCGCGACGGCGCTGAGAATGTCGGCGAGGCTCGGGAAGTAGCGGTAGACGGTCTGCCGGGTGACGCCCGCTTCCGCGGCGACGTCGGAGAGGCTGGTCTTGGCGAGACCGACCCGGTCGATGCAGGCGGTCGCCGCCTCGACGATCCGGCGGCGTGCCTCGCGCTCGGTTCCGGGCGGATTGCCCCGCCATCCGTGGTGCCCCATACGCCTCATCTTCCCCGAACGGAGAATCTCAGACGGTGGCAGGGGCCGCGCGGCGCACGCGGTACAGCGCGGTGAGCATCAGGCCCGCAGCCACGAAGCATGCCAGTACGTACAGGCCGCTCCCCAGCGTGATGCCGTTCTCGATAACGGCGCCGAGCCAGAACACGGCCATCGCACCCAGGTAGACGGCTGGGTAGAACCGAGCGAAAGGCGTCAAAGGTTCTGCGGCGCCCCGATACCGGACGAAAATCCAGATTCCCGCGACCCACAGCAGCGCCAGCTCGACGGCGAGAATCCACGCCTGCGCGGTCACATCGCCGACGAAAAGGCTCGACGGGAGCCCGGCGATCACCATGCTCAGTGGGGTGAGGACACCGGCCACCACGATGCGCGCCACGAGCGACCACCCGCGCCTCGAACCACCGGCGAGCCGCACCACCAGATAGGTCATGGCACCCATCGACACCGAGGCGAAGAGCAGCATGCTGGTCATCGGCACGGAATCCAGCGCCGGGTGGTTGACGATCCGGTTGTTCCCGTTCCAGGCCCACCACTTCAGCTGAGGACCGAGGTGGTCGAAGACCTCGTAGAACACCTGGCAGGCGAAGGCGACCGCCACCGATCCGGCCAGTGCGCCCCGCGCACGGAAGATCCCGAGAGACCGGACGAGTTCGTAGGCGAGCTGGCTGATCATCGGATAGAACGCCACGATGTAGAGCGGCAGCCGGTCCCACATGAACTGCACGGTGAACCGGTTGTGGGCGAAGATGAATCCGTACTGCCGCTCGAGGCCGAACCATTCCGGGAAGTACAGGGGCGGTTCGATGACGAAGAGGTAGACCAGCGAAGCGCACCACAGCGCCAGATTGGCCGAGTCGCCCTGGCGGTGGCGGCGGATGGCGTGCACCAGCGCGAACACCGCTCCACCGACGACGAGCAGTTCCAGCAGCGGCATCGTCCAGTGCCCCACTGTCCACGGTGGACGGACCGAAAGCCAGGCGGACACGTCGTGACAGTCGAAGCCGAGACCCAGGGTGACGGCTTCCGCGTCCGCTCCGCATACGGCGCTCATCGGGTGACCGCCGGTTCGGCGGCGCCACCTCCGGGTGAATAGTCCGTGACCGGTGGCTCGGCACGGGCGTCGAAGTCGAACGGGATCCGGTGCCGCCCGAGCGCCGCGCGGATGCGGTAGCGCACGAGCCCCGCGATCACCCTCGGGTTCGTCATCATGTCGCGCAGCGACTCGTCGAGGTTGAACACCTTCGCGAAATGCTCGTCGACCACGTCGTCTTCGCGGGCGGCGCCGACGATGAGCCGGAACGCCGGACCGGACACGGCTTCGAGCAGCCGTCGCCGCCACTCGGGCGCCTTTTCGGTGCCGACCGCGCAGGCGTAGCCCTGATCCCTCGCCATCGCCAGGCTCCACGGCACGTTGAGCAGCTTCCGCTGGGCGGCGAGGAATCGTGCGGAGAACCCGGTGCCGAGACGCTCGGCGCGGGAAAGGTGCTCGCGCAACAGCAGCGCCGAACCGGCGGCGGAACTGATGCCCTGCGCGTAGAACGGGTTGAACGCGCAGATCGAGTCGCCGACGAACGCCAGCCGTTCCGGCGGGGTGCGGAGCCGGTCGTAGCGCCGCCATTTGTTACCGGTCGACCGGGTGAGGTGGACCTCGGAGGTCGGGGTGGAGCGGTCCATCGCGGCCGCGAACAGCGGCGCCCGCACCCGGCGGGCCGACTCGACGAACGCCTCGGTGGTGCGCGGCATCTCGAGGCCCCACGAGCCCATGCACGCGATGACCCGGTTGCCCTCGATCGGGAAGAAGTTCACCAGGAACTCGTGCTCGTCCGGATGCGGGCCCTTGTCGGGGGTCGGCATGATCACCAGATGGCGCCACCACCAGGACGGTGGGCGCTCTTCGGGGGACGGCAGGTCGTACCAGCGTGAGGTGTAGGTGACCTTGGCGTCGAGGGTCCGCACTTCGGGTTCCGGCCAGCCTGCCGCCACCAGCCACGCGCCGACCGACGAGCCGCGGCCCATCGCGTCCACCACGAAGTCGGCGTCGAGGTGTTCCTCGCCGTCACGCGTGGAGAAGCCGACGCCCGTGACCGCGCCGTCCCTGGTCGTCAGCCCGCTGACCGCGACGCCCTCACGGATCACGACGTTGGACAGCCCGCGGACCTTGTCCCGGAGCACGCGCTCGATGAGGATCCGGGAGCTGTAGATCATCGTCATCGCGCTGCGTTTCCGCGCCGACCAGCCCTTCCCATCGAGGTAGGCGGCGTCCATGGACGGCATGAGATGCAGTCCGCCGGCGGCGATGAGGTCGTCCTCGAAACCCGGGAACAGCTCCCCTATCGCACGACGGCCGGAGTTCAGGAGGAAATGCGGATGTTTGCTCTGCGGTACCCCGCGCCGGTGTTCGGCCTCGGCCGGGAGCTCGTCGCGTTCGAGCACCAGCACGCGGTCGAAGTACGGGGCGAGCGCGCCCGCGGTGCAGAGTCCGGCGGCGCTGCCACCGAGGACGACGGCGGTCTTGCCGAGTCGCATACGACCAACTCCCAGCGTCATTCATACACTTTGACAACGCCTGTATGAATGTATGAACGACGCCGAAGCCTGTCAAGATGCCGAGAGCTGTGCCGGAAGCCGTAACTCGCGTGATCAGAGCCGTAACTCGCTGATACGGCCCCAGACACGCGAGTTACGGCTTCAATCACGCGAGTTACGACGAAGGCTCGAACCCCCGAGGTCCGAGGAGCAGGGCGCCGACGGTCGCCGTACCGGCGCTGCCGAGTGCGATCCCCCAGCCGACCGGCCCGAGCGGCGTGCAGCCGAAGAACCGGCTGACCCCGGGGGTCTGGACCAGGATCGCCAGCAGGGCGGCGGAGCCCAGGCCCGCGGCGAGGACGGTGCCGTCCCGGCCGCCGACGGCCAGCGTCTGCCCGAGCTGGGTGCCGATCAGGGACACGAGCGCGATCGTGCTCGCGCGCCGTCGCCTGCCGGTCAGCCTCGCGAGGGTCCACGCGGTGGACGCTCCCAAGGTCGTGGTGACCGCGCGCGTGGTGATGTCGCGCCGGAGGGCGCTCCCGAGCGACGCGCTGGGCCCCTCGCGCAGCAACTCCGGCACGGACTCGCCATCCGGCCTGCTCAACGCGATCGCCAGGGCGGGCGCCAGGTCGGTGAGGAGGTTCATCAGCAGCAACTGGCGGGCGGTGAGCGGCGAGCGCCCGGTGACGACCGAGCCGAGCACGGTGAAGGCGATCTCGCCCAGGTTCCCGCCGAGCAGGATGCCGAGCGCTTCGCGGACCGACGCCCACATCGCCCGTCCTTCCACCAGCGCGGCGACGATCGTCTCCAGCCGGTCGTCGGTCACCACGAGGTCCGCGGCCGCCCTCGCCGCGGCCGTGCCCCGCTGACCGAGCGCGATCCCGACGTCCGCCAGCCGGATGGCCGGGGCGTCGTTGGCACCGTCGCCGGTCATCGCCACGACCCGGCCGCCGCGCTGGTACGCCTGGATGATCCGGACCTTCTGCGCCGGGCTGCACCGCGCGATCACGTCGACGTCGGCGAGTTCCCGATCGAGCTCTTCGTCGGCGAGTTCCTCGATCCTCGCGCCGGTGAGCACCTTGGTGTCGCCGTTGCGGCCGGTGATCTCCTCCGAAACGGCCTCACCGGTGGCCGGATGATCGCCGGTGATCATCACGGTGCGCACTCCGGCCTCGCGCAGCCGATCGGCCGCCGGCGCGGCACTGTCCCGCACCGGATCCGCCAAGGCGACGAAGCCGAGCAACCGGAGATCGGCGACGTCGTCCTCGGAAAGGTCCTTTGTGGACACCGTGCGCTCGGCGACGGCGAGGACGCGGTGGCCGGCGGCGGCCAGGCGGCCGGCCCGCTTCTCCAGCCTGTTCCGGACGCTCGCACTCATCGGCCGATCGCCGTGCCGGGTGCACAGCGGTAGGACGGTCTCCGGTGCGCCCTTGACGCACACCACGTGCCGTTCGCCGAGTTTCCCGTTGGTCGCGTGGAATCCCCGCGACGGCTCGAACGGGACGGCGCCCGTCTTCTCCCAGCCGCCGGCGTCCACGCCCGCGGTGATGCCGCCTTCGAGCACGGCTTGATCCGTGTGATGCGGCAGTTCCTCGGGGTTCTCCGCCCGAGGCGTCGCGCGGACGGCCGCGGCCAGCACCGCCCGGTGAGTCTTCCGCAGCCGGCTCACCGAGGCTGTGGTCCTGCCGTCGTCGATCCGGTCGACGCTGAGCTTGCCTTCGGTGAGTGTGCCGGTCTTGTCGAAACAGAGGACGTCGACCCGCCCGAGCGCTTCGATGGTGCGCGGATTACGGACGAGCGCGCCGTGTTCGGCGAGCCTGCGGGCGGCCGCCAGCTGGGCCGCGTTCACCAGGAACGGCAGGCCTTCCGGCACCGACGCGACCGCGAGGTTCACCGCCGCCCCGACACTTTGCCGCAGCGGCACGCCACGAATGAGGCCGGCGCCCGCGACGGCGGCCGCCGAGCCGACCGCGACCGGCAAGGCCTGTTTGGTCAGCGACGCGAGCCGTGCTTCGACGCCGGTCTCGGGGGCGGCGCCTCGTGCGGCGGCCATCCCGCGTCCGACCTCGGTCTCGTCCCCGGTCGCCACGACGACGGCGGACACCTTGCCCGCGGCGACCGTGGTGCCCTCGTACAGCATCGACGCCCGCTCGGCGAGTTCCGCGGCCACGACCGGCGCCGGGGTCTTCGGCACCGGCAAAGACTCCCCTGTCAGCGAGGACTCGTCCAGCTCCGCACCGGTCGCTTCCAGCACCCGGCAGTCCGCGGGGACGACGTCGCCGGACCGCAGCGACACGACATCACCCCGCACCAGCGCGTCGGCGACGATCTGCCGCTCGGCGCCATCGCGTACGACGGTGGTCACCGTCGCGGACCGTTCGAAGAGCCCGGCGAGCGCACGGTCGGTGTGCACCTGCTGCACGCTGCCGATCAACGCGGACACCCCGACGATCCCGGCGACCAGCGCGGCGTCGACCGGAGAGCCCACCGCGGCCGAAACCGCCGCGCCACCGGCCAGTACCGGGGTCAGCGGGTTGGCGAGCTCGGCCATGAACGCCTTCGCGATGCTCGTCCCGGCGTTGCCTTCGCCGCCCGGACGATCGGCGGGCGCCCGCCGCCGGGCCTCGCGCTCGCCCAGACCGCGCGGGCCCGAACCGAGCCGGTCGAGCACGAGGTCCACCGGCATCAAGTGCCACGGCGGCGCGACTCGGCCCGAGGAAGGGGCCATCCGCTCGCCGGTGAGTGTGCGGGCGCGCCAGATCCCGTCACCGAAAGCCATGAGCGCCCCGGCGTTCACCGCGCGCAGGCCGCTCGCGGCAGGCCTGCGGCGGGCGCTGAGCGCGGTCACGCCACCGATTCCGCTCGCCGCGGTCGCGAGCATCGTCGAGTCCCGGACTACCGCCTTGGCGGCGGTGATCGCCTCGACGAGCAGGACGGCCGTGCCGATGTCGCGGCCGATCAGCACATGGGCGCCCCACGGCGGCGGGGTCCCGTCCTCGTGCACGCCGACCCCGCAGTCGGACGCCCCCAGCGCCCGGCGATCATCGGAGACCAGCATGACCACACGCCCGCACGCCTGGAGTTCGCGGACGGCGTCGAGCACGACCTCACCGTCGGTCTGGACCACCCGCACTCCGGCGGCCTCGGCGGCCGATGCCAACGCGTCCACGTCGGGTGAGCGCTCCTGCGCGACGGCGAGCAGTCCCGCCGGCTTCCCGTCACGGACCAGCCCGAGCACCAGGTGGGCGCCCTGCTCCAGCATCCGCTGCCGTCCGGGGAATCCTTCGCCACCGTCCAGGTCCTCGACCGGGCCGAGCGTCCACTTGCCGTCCCGCCGGACCACCTCGGGTTTCTCCGGATCGAACAGGGCGAAAGCGGCAGCCGTCAGGTCCACCGGGTCGCCCCCGGGCAAGGGGACCAGATCGCTGAGGACGTTCGCCCCCGCGCCGAGCGCCGTGGTGTCGATGACGACCGTGTCGAGCAGGTCGAGCCCGCGCAGCACGGACCGGTCCATCACCAGCGCGCCGCGCCTGGCGAGGACCTGGCCCAGCTGGGCGGAGAAGGCGGCGGCGCCGTTGGACGGGGCCTTGGGCAACGCAGAGATCCCGACCGCGGTGGCGCGCCTCGGCCCGACGAACGGCAGGGTCGCCGCGGCGGCCGCGGCCCCGGCGGCGATGGACCGGCGTGCGTGACGATCAGCGGCACTTTCCGGCAGCGGCCACGGTCGTTCGGTCACCACCGAGTCCGCGCCGGCGTGCTCGCGCTGCCCGACCAGCCTTGGCTCAGCCTCGCACCAGGCCCGCTGGTGCGCTTTGGCCTCCCGCCATTGGGTGCCGCGGACCATGATGTCCAGGACCGTCCCCTCGCTGCGGGCGGCGAGTCCGTGGACCAGCGCCGCACCGATGGAAGTGGCCGAATCCGCCCTTTCCCGCCCGCGCAGCTTCCGGTCCGCCAAGGCACGCAGCCGTGGGTGCAGGTCGACGAGTGACGCCAGCGCCGCGACCTCCGTCGGCAACGGAGCCCACGGCATGATCTTCGAAGCCACCGACAGCATCAGTCCCGCGGCGTCCGCGGCGAGTGTGGACGGCAGCCGGGTCGCCGTGGTGCCGTCCGCCGGATGGTGCAGTTCGTCCTCCTCGACCCGCTCGGCTTCGGAAGCTGGCTCCGCCTCTGCTCGTTCGACCGCGCGGATCAGTTCCAGGCGCCGGGGTCCGGGATCCCCGACCGCGACGACGACTCGCGATGTCGGCGCGTTCACCTGCGCCCATCGCACGCCGGGGATTTCCGTCAACGCTCGTTCCACCCGCCGGGCGACGCGGGCGCCGTCCCGCCCTTTCACGCCGTGCGTCTCGATGTAGAACCTGCCGGGACACGACCAGACCGCCCGCCGCGGTCCGCGTCCGGGGATTCCCTCCAGCGGCAGAAATGCCAGCCCGGCCAGCCCACGGGCGACCCGCCCCAGCGTCCGTGACGGTTTGGGGAAGGCGACACCCAGCACGTCCACGGTCTCCAGGTCCGTCCGCCGCATGCGGCATCCTCCTCGCGCTCGGTGCCTTGTGGATCTCAGCGAGTACCCGCGTGCCGGAAGGTCGAATCCCCTTTCTGCCTCAAGAGGTGGCGGAGTCGATCAACTTCAGCTCCGCAGGTCGATGTACGCGACGGCCGCCTGCCCGGCGAGCACCACGTAAGCGTGTGTGCCGTCCGGGGTGACCGCGACGCCGTACGGGTAGGCGCCCGCGGGCAGCTTGCGGGTCAGCGTGTTCGTGCTCGTGTCGAACTCGGCCAGCGTGCCCTGCGTCGTGTCGCTCGCCCGGCTGCCCGCGTAGACCCGGCTTCCGTCCGGACTGATCGCGAGCAGATAGCCGTTCTGCAGACCCGGTACGCGCGTGACGACTTCGCGGGCGACCAGGTCGACCACCACCAGCGAGGTGCCGCCGTTCTGATAAGCGCGCGTTCCGTCCGGGGAAAGCGCGACGTCGCCGCTCGAACCGGTCTTGACGGCGTCGACGACGGTGTTGGTGGCGGTGTCGATCGCGGTGAGCTCGCCGGACTCCGTCGCCGCCCAGACCTTCTCGCCGTCCGGCGAAGTGGCGAGGGCGTAGGCCGTGGTTTCGAGTTTGACGGCGGCGACCTCGGTGTCCGTGGCGGTGTCGATGACGTGGACGGCTTCCCTCCCGGCCACGTACACGCGGGTTCCGTCCCGTGAAATGGCGAGCGACGTCGGATAGTCGCCACCGAACACGGAGCCGACCATCGTCTCCGACGCCGTGTCGATCACCGAGACGGCGTTCGAGTACGCGTTGGCGACGTAGGCCTTGGCCCCATCGGGGGTGAACGCGACTTCGAACGGGCCTCGCTGCACCGCGATCGTGTTGGTGGCCTTGTTGGTCACGGTGTCGACGACGGTCACGGTCCCGTCCGCCGGGCTGGTGACAAAGGCTTTCCGGCCGTCCGGGCTGATCGCGACGGCCTCCGGATACTTGCCGGTCGCGACCAGGACGGCCGGATCAGCCGCGTTCGCGACACCACCGAACGCACCGAGCAGGACAGCGGTGACACCCACGACGGCGGCACGCCGCGTCAAAGTACGAGACATGCTCGAAAGAACTCCTTGTGCAGGCACGGCGAAGCCATGCCACCCCAGTTGACGACAAGAACCTATCGGGTGCTGTGGGCGGTGCGACAGGGGTTGTGCACGCCTGCGCTGCGAACTCGAGATCTCTATGATCGGAAGTCGGCAGTGAATCGACAGGGGGGATCGAGCCGCCGTGCCCGACGACGACCTCGTTCAGTTCGACGCCCGGTTCCTCGATGACCCGGACGCCGCCTACACCGTCCTTCGTTCCGAAAAACCTGTGCACCGCGCGATCACGCCCGACGGCTCCCCGGTATGGCTCGTGACGCGGTACGACGACGTCCGAGCCGCGCTCGCGGACCCGCGCCTGTCACTCGACAAGCGAAACGCGGGCACCGGCTACCGAGGTTTCGACCTGCCGCCGGAACTGGACGCGAACCTGCTCAACATGGACGCGCCCGATCACTCCCGCCTGCGGCCGATCCTCCGACGCGGATTCACCCGTGCCCGTGTCGAGGGCCTGCGACCCCGCATCCGCGAGATCGCCGACGGCCTGCTCGCCGCCCTCCCGGACACCGGCGAGGTGGACTTGATCGAGGCGTTCGCCGCGCCGCTGCCGATCACCGTGATCTGTGAACTGCTCGGGATTCCTCCCGCGGGCCGCCCCGACTTCCGCTCCTGGACCGATCGGATGCTGGCCCCCACCAGCGCCGACGACGTCGGCCTCGCGGTGAAGTCCCTGTGGCGGTACCTGCTGGAGCTGGCCGCGGCGAAACGCGCGGACCCCGGTGAGGACCTCATCAGCGCGTTGATCGACGAACGTGACGTCGAGGGCCGGATGTCCGAAGCGGAGCTGATCAGCGCGCTGTTCCTCGTCCTCGGAGCCGGCTACGAGAACGTGGTGCACCAGATCGGCAACGGCCTCGCCGCGCTTCTGGCGCGGCCGCAGCTTCTCGCGCGGCTGCGCGAGGAACGCGCGCTCCTGCCATCCACTGTGGACGAATTGGTGCGGTTCTGCTCTCCGTCGCAGCTGGCCATCCGCCGCTTCGCCACCGTCGACGTCACCATCGGCGGGATCACCGTCCCCGCCGGCGACACGGTGATGCTGTCGTTGGCCTCCGCCGACCGCGACCCCGGCCGCTTCGCCGACCCGGACGTCCTCGATCCGCGCCGGGAGGACAACCCGCACCTCGGATTCGGGCACGGACCGCACTACTGCCTCGGCGCGCCACTGGCACGGATCGAGATCGAGGTCGGCCTCGCCGCGCTGTTCGATCGGTACTCCGAGCTGGCCTTGGCGGTCCCCCACGACCGCCTCCGATGGCGGCCGTCGTTCCGCAACAGGGGCCTGCTCGCCCTTCCCGTCAGCGTCGCGTAGGCCCCACCCCCGTGTCACAGGGGGCTGCCGGACCCAGCGCACAGGTCTGGGTAGCATCCTTGTATGAGCAAGCGCTTAGTCAGTCTCGGAGACTCCTTCACCGAGGGTGTCGGCGACGAAGACCCGTCGTCGCCCAACGGCGTCCGGGGCTGGGCAGACCGCGTCGCGAGCACCCTCGCGGCGAACCACCAGGACTTCCGTTACGCGAATCTCGCGATCCGCGGCAAACTTCTCGGGCAGGTCCTCGCGGAGCAGCTCGACCCGGCGCTCGCGCTGAACCCGGATCTCGTGACGCTGTACGCCGGCGGCAACGACCTGATGCGGCCGAAGGTCGACATCGACGCCCTCATCGGCGACTACGACGCCGCGGTCGGCAAGGTGGTCGCCACGGGCGCGCGGGTCATCCTCTTCACCGGTGTCGACGGGGTCGAGGACGCGTTGTTCCGCAGGATCCGCGGTCGGGTCGCGATCTACAACGAGCACGTCCGCGGCATCGCGGCGCGGCACGGGGCACTGCTGGTGGACATGTGGGCGATGCGGCAGCTGCGGGACAGGCGGCTGTGGGCTCCCGACCGCTTGCACCTGAACGCGTTGGGGCACAACGAGATCGCCATCGCCGTCCTCGACGCTCTCGGCGAACCGCACAAGCTGACGCCCGCCGAACTCGGACCGCGACCGCTGCTGAGCCCACAGGCGCGGCGCACCGAGAACCTCCAGTGGGGCAAGGAGCACGCTGTCCCGTGGATCAAACGCAGGCTGCGCGGGGAGTCTTCGGGCGACGCGCTCGCGCCGAAGCGACCGACGATGGAGCCCTACGCCTGACGCGGCCGAAGCCCGTCGAAGAGGACGCAGATCGTCCGGGCCCGGAACTCGGGCCCGGCATGCTCCGCCGCTTTCGCCGTTCCGATGATCACCGCGATCAGTTCGTCGACGCCGATGTCCTTGCGGACGTCGCCGGTGTCCTGTGCCCTGCCGAGCAGGACGCCGAGTGCGTCCTTGAGCCGCACGCCGATGACCGACGCGGCCGACGGGACGGTGACCCCGGCCGCCGACAGCGCTTCGAAATAGGCGTTCTTGGCACCCGCCATCTCGATCCAGCCGGTCAGGAATCCGAAGAACGTGGCGCCAGGGTCGGGTGACTCGACGGCGACCGTGGCCTCCGCTTCATCGACGAAGCGGTGAAGACGCGCGAAGAGCACTGCCTCCAGAAGCGCTTCTTTTGTCGGAAAGTGCCGGAACACGGTGCCGACCCCGACGCCTGCTTCGCGGGCGACTTCTTCGGTCGGCGCGCTGGTGCCTTTGGCCGTGAAGACGCGCTCCGCGGCCTCCAACACCCGCGTGCGGTTACGGCGGGCATCGGCTCGGAGCGGTTTCTCGTCCGTCACAGCGGGGATCCTAGACCCGTTGTCGAGGGGTGCGGAGCGATACCGACCGATACACGTCGGCTTTTACTCGTCCTGCATCTCGTCCAATACGCGCGCCAGCGCCTTCGGGACTCCGGTGCGCCAGCCACCACCCATGATCCGGCGTGACATCCGCGAGAACTCGTCGTCGGGGTCGAAGCCCTCGTGGCTGAGGAACAGCCGAGTCCCACGGCCTTCGGGTTCCAGCCGCCATGTCACCGTCCACTCGGGACCCCAGCTGATGCTGAGCAACCGCTCCGGCTCCGCGGCCAGCACCTCGCAGGCGACCGGGCCGCCCGCGAAACCGGCGGCGGGCACCGGGTCGGCGAGCAGTTCGAACCGGTGTCCCACAACGGGTTTGATGTCGTTCGGCATGCGAAGCCAGCGTTCGAGCAGCCGCGGTTCGGTCAGCGCGCGCCACACCTTGCGCGGCGGATGCGCCAGGAACTGGTCGACGTGCACGGCCGTCGGATCCTCGTCGTTCAGAAGTCCTCCTCGTCCAGCAGTTCGCGCAGGTTGCCCAGTTTGCCGCGCCAGTACCGCTCGTACGGCGAAAGCCAGTCGGATACCTCTTGCAGCGGAGCGGCCTCAAGAGAGTAGACGCGATTCCGGCCCTGCCTCTCTTCACGGACGAGCCCGGCTTCACGCAGCACCCGAAGATGTTCCGACAGGCTCGGCCGCCGCATGTCGAACCGTTCGGCGATCTCACCCGCCGCTCGTGGGCCGTCGAGGAGGATGCCGAGAACCTCACGGCGGGCCGGGTTGGCGAGCGCGGCGAAAACGTCGTCGTTGACCGGCACTAGCGCGGCCAGTTCCCGTAACCCGAGGGTTCGAGCAGTCCCATCGCGTTGCCGTCGGGGTCTTTCAGGGAGGTCACGCGACCCCATGGCATTTCTTCCGCGTCGCCGACATCGACACCTCGAGTACGGAGCTCCGCGATGTCGGCATCGACGTCCGTGGTGCTGAGCTGGAAGTGCACGCGTGTGTCAGGGTCCAAATCGGCGACGGCGCGGTCCACGAGGACGATACCGGTGTCCGCGCCCTTCGGGCCGGCCATGACGAACGGACCGTGCGGGCCACTGACGTCGACCAGCAGGTCGAAGCCCAGCTTGCCGACGTAGAAGTCTCGCGCCTTCGCCTGATCGGAGACCGGCACGGTGAGGAACTGGATGCGGTCGATGTTCATACCGAGAACATACGTAGGAGATTTCCTACATGTCAACTCGCGCCATCGTCGACGACAAGGAACATCTGGGCGCCAAGGGCATTCACAGGCGCCTGTGAATCGCCGAACACCGCCGGTCGCCGGACGATTCCGGCCGCTTCCAAGGCATCCATGAGATCCCAGATCAGCTCGTGGGCGGCCACGACCACGCCTGCCGTCGGCATATCCCGCTGCAGCCCCGAGACGACCTTCGCCGCGATCCGGTGACCAATCGCGTGGATGGGATCGGCTTCCCGCCGCCTGATGAGCGGAATCGTCGGCCATGCGCCGTCGCCGACGACCGTCCATGCATGCCCTTCGTCCGCCACGAGAGTCGCGCGCGGAAGATCGCCGCGACCGGCCGCGCGCAAAGCCGGACGCAGCGCCGGAGACTCGGTCAGCCGATTCAAGGCCTCGACGGTCGGGTCCGTCCAGACCATCGTCAACCCGGCCCCTGCCTCCTTGACTTCATTCGTACCAATGGCCCCCTCACGCGGCGGGTAAACCGCCCAAAAGGCACCATTCCAATAAGGACGTTCGGCACTCAGCTCTCCGGAAGGAAGCAAGCCGTCCGACCGGAGAAGGTCCCAGACGAGACCATCGATCACGTATCCGAAGAGCACTCCGTAGGCACAGTGAACCAGTCCCCGACCGGCCAGAACGCCGGTGAAAGCGGAGACGTCGGCGGCGATTTCCGGCGCGACCACGTCAGCGAGGGCGGCCATCCGGGCGCGCAATGCGGCCGTCTCGCGGGAACCGAGCACGGGAAACGTGGTCACCAGCCGATCATCTTCGACCGCGAGGAGGTGGTACGCCCGCAGCAGTGCGATCTGGCTGTCCAGCGGGTCGATTCCCTGGTGCCGCAGTTCCGTACGACTGACGCCCAGGCGCGCACGATAGAGAAGCCGGCCGTTGTCGTCCATCTTCACGACGTGATGCGGAGTGCTCCGCGCGCCGAGGCAAAAGCAGTGCAGCCCCCATTTCGCCAGGTCATCCGGGTCATCATCGAGGCGGTCCATGACCGCAAGACATACCACACCGGCAGCCGTACAACCTCTACCTAAATAGAGGTCCAGGGTTCGTGATCAGGGACGCAACGGCTTGAGTTCGCCTATGGACGAACTTTTAGCGTCTTCGTCATGAGCAAAGAAACCACCGCCCAGTCCCCCGTTCGCCTCGCCGTGATCATCGGCAGTGTCCGCCACGAACGCTTCGCCGACGCCATCACCGGCTGGCTGCTGACCGAACTCGCCGCGATCGACGGCCTGGAGGTCGACCCGATCGACCTCGCCGACGTCGATCTCCCACTGCAGGGAACGCGCCCCGGCGGCACCCGAACGGTGATCAGCGACAGGCTGAGCGCGGCCGACGCCTACCTCGTCGTCACCCCGGAGTACAACCACAGTTTCCCGGCCGCTCTGAAGAACGCGATCGACTGGCACTTCACGGAATGGGCGTACAAGCCCGTCGGGTTCGTCGGCTACGGCGCGGGTTCGGGCGGCATCCGCGCGATCGAGCAGCTGCGGCTGATCTTCCCCGAACTGCGGGCGACCACGATCCGCGACGCGGTCCTGCTGAACGCGCCGTGGACCCGGCTCGGACCGAACGGCTACGAGGGCACCGAAGGCGAACGCGGCGCGCTGGCCGCGACGATGACCGAACTGACCTGGTGGGCCCGCACCCTGCGCGCCGGACGCGTCGCGGATCAGGTGAGTGCGGCATGAACCGCCTGACCGCACAAGAACTGCGTATCGCGGCGGTGATCGCGCTCGGCGGCTTGATGGCCGTTCTCGACACCACGATCGTCGCCGTCGCGCTGCCGCGGTTCATGACGACCTTCTCCGCGTCGCTCACCATGATCCAGTGGATCGTGACCGCCTACGCCCTCGGCATGGTCGCGGCGATGCCGCTCGCCGCGACCTTCGCGCAGCGGTGGGGAGCACGCCGGGTGTATCTGGCCGCGCTGCTCGTGTTCGCGGTGTCGTCCGCGGCCGCCGGAGCCGCCGGCGATCTGGGCTGGCTGATCGCCGCACGAGCGGTGCAGGGTCTCGCCGGCGGCCTGATCAATCCCTTGGGCATGACCATCGGCTTCGGCACGGTGGCTCCGGAACGCCGCAGCCGGATGACCGCGATCACCGGTCTTCCCTTGCTGATCGGGCCGATCCTCGGCCCGATGCTCGGCGGAATCCTGCTGGACAGCCTGTCGTGGCGAGCACTGTTCTTCATCACCGTTCCCCCCGCTCTGCTCGCCGTCGTGGGCGTGCTGCGCTGGGTGCCCGCCGACATCCCGTCGGCGGACCGCGCTCCGATCGATTTCGCCGGTGGCCTGCTGCTCGTCCCCGGCGTGGTGGCGGTGGCGTACGGCTTCAGCGAAGAAACGCTCGGCATGGACGCCCGGTCGGCCATCGTCGCCGCAGGGCTGGTGCTGATGGCCGTGTTCATGCGGAGGTCGTGGGGGCATCACGCGCCGCTGCTGAACGTCCGGCTCCTGCGTGACCGGACCTTCGGCCGCAACACGGCCGTCCTCGTCCTGTACGCCGCGCCCTACTTCGGTTCGATGCTGCTGATGCCCGCCTACATTCAGGTGATGCGCGGCGACTCGGCCCTGACCAGCGCGCTGATGATGGTCCCCGGAGCGATCGGGATGGGCATCACCATCCAGTTCGCCGCCCGCGTCCTGGAACGCTTCGGTCCGAGGATCGTCGTCGGAACGGGACTGAGCCTGGCGATCGTCTCGACCGCTCTGACGGCGCTCGTCCTCACGCCGGACACTTCGTACCTAGCGCTGGGGTTGTTGGGCGTGCTCCAGGGAGCGGGCACCGGAGCGATCATGATGCCCACCATCGTGAGCGCCGGCCGCGAGCTGCGGGGGCCGGATCTCGCATCCGGTTCGGCGATCCTCCCCTTGGCCAGCACCATCGCGAGCGCGGTCGGCACCGCGGTGGTGAGCGCGGTGTTCACCGGGCTGATCGCGTCCGCCACCGCCGGGCAGGGTCTCGCCGCGCTGCGCGATCCAGGTTCGGCGCTCACCGGGGAGGTCGTCGACGCGTATCGTCTGACTCTCGTCGGAGTCCTCGCGATCATGGTGCTCGCCCTGGTGGTCAGGCTGCGGACACGGCCCGCCCCGGCGACGGAACCCACCACGGTACGGAGCGCAGCATGACGACGTCGACACTGTCCCCACTCGATGCCCACCTGACCGTCAGCGAGGTCGCGAGCAAAGCCGGGGTCTCGGCGAACGCCGTCCGGTACTACGAGCGCTACCGCGTCATCACCGCGGAGCGGACCGCGGGCAACGCACGCCGGTTCACGATCGACGCCATCTGCCGGATCCGGCTCGCGGTCGCCGCCCAGCGGGTCGGGCTCAGCCTCGCGGAAAGCGCCGAGATCCTGGCCGAGATCCCGCCGATGTCACCCGATCTCGAACAGTGGTCACGGGCGGGGCAACGGCTCATCGACGCCGGGCAGGCTCGTATCGCCGAGCTCACCTCGGTGGTCGACGAGTACCGGACGCTCGAGTTCCTCAGGAGTTGAACGGTATTTCCGCCGCGCTCGACCAGCGGAAGACAGGACGGTTCTCGAGACCGGGGTAGGCCACGGCCATACCCCGGTCAGGGGACATGGACCACAGGCGCGCGCCGGGCGCCGCCGCATGATCCGCCCAGTCCGTCGACCAGGCTGGAATGTAGCGCTCGTAGATACGTCGGATCCGGGACACATCTTTGACTTCCAGTCTCGCGGGACCGTTCGTGCGGACCTGACGGACACCGTCGGGTGGGTCGAAGGTCGCGATCATGACAGCGACCTCGCGATTGTCGCGGGCCGCGGCCAAGAACGGCGACGGCTGACCGTCGGACACCGGGGGGTGAAACCACAACCGGCCCTCCTCGGCCACGAACCACATCATCGCCAATGCCGGATTACCGCGGCCGGTGGTGGTGGCGACGCTGGCAGGCAGGCGCGGTTCGTCGAGGAAGTCTTGTACCGCAAGAATCGATCGGTCCATGAAAGTCACCCTGCAACCTCGACCGCGGTGAAGGTCCAGCGTTCACGCGAAGTACATGAAGGCCCCCTTCCTTGCGTCTAGCGCAAGGAAGGGGGCCTTCATGTACTTCGAAGAGAGACTCAGCGCTGCGGCGGCGGACCACCCTGCGGACCGCCGAACGGCCCCTGCTGCGGGAACGGGCCACTGCCCGGCCCCTGCGACGGCGGCCCCTGGTACGGGCCACCCTGCGGACCGGCGGGCGGCTGCGCCTGCGGCAACCGGGTGGGCGGCGGGGCCTGCGGCGGCTCCGGAGCGGCCTCCGGCTCGGGAGCGGCCTTGGGGACCTGACGCGGAGCGGGCGGCTCCTGTCGCGGCGTCGCGACACCCAGCGCCGGAACCTCCTTGCGCGCCACGGCTTCCGCGGCCGCGACGGCCTCGGCGACCTTCGGGTCGCTGGAGGTGTCGAACCAGCCCTGGACCTCTTCGTCCTCCAGGTCCGGCTTCTCGACCGGCTCTTCCTTCGGCGGCTCGTAGCGGAACACGCCGTCGTCGCCGGGTGCGCCGAGCGCGCGGGCGAAGCCCTCCAGGGCCTTGCCGTAGTCGCTCGGGATCATCCAGACCTTGTTCGCGTCGCCCTGCGCCAGCTGCGGCAGAGTCTGCAGGTACTGGTACGCCAGGACCTCGGGCGTGGGACGCCCGGCCTTGATCGCCGCGAAGACCTTTTCGATGGCCTTCGCCTGACCCTGCGCCTGCAGGTACCGGGCGGCACGTTCACCTTGCGCGCGCAGGATCCGCGACTGCCGCTCGGCCTCCGCGCCCAGGATCGCGGCCTGCTTGGCACCTTCGGCCGCGAGGATCTGGCTCTGCTTCTGGCCTTCCGCGGTCTTGATCGCCGATTCGCGCTGACCTTCGGCGGTCAGGATCATCGCGCGCTTCTCACGGTCGGCGCGCATCTGCTTCTCCATCGAGTCCTGGATGGAGGGCGGCGGGTCGATCGCCTTCAGCTCGACCCTGGCGACGCGGATGCCCCAGCGGCCGGTGGCCTCGTCGAGCACGCCGCGCAGCTGGCTGTTGATCGAGTCACGCGAGGTCAGCGTCTGTTCCAGGCTCATGCCACCGACGACGTTACGCAGCGTCGTGGTGGTCAGCTGCTCGACACCGACGATGTAGTTCGAGATCTCGTAGACCGCGGCACGCGAGTCCGTGACCTGGAAGTACACGACCGTGTCGATGGACACCGTCAGGTTGTCCTCGGTGATCACGGGCTGGGGCGGGAACGAGACTACCTGCTCGCGGAGGTCGATCCGCGCCCGGACCTTGTCCAGGAAGGGCACCAGAAACGTCAGGCCGGGAGAAGCCACCGTCCGGAACCGGCCCAGTCGTTCGATCACAGCGGACTGCGCCTGCGGCACCACCATGATCGCCTTGACCACCACGACGACCACGAACAACGCGAGCAGTCCGACGACGATGAACACCACTGTCTCTGACAACTACCTTCCCCTTACGTAGAAACCTGTTGCGGTGCGGCCGTCCGGCTCACAGCTCGGCCGAGACGACCGCCGTGGCGCCCGAGATCTCGACGACCGTCACCGATGTCCCCGGGGCGATCGGTTCCCCGTCGGTCATGCACCGTGCCGACCAGACGTCGCCTGCCAGCTTCACCTGGCCAGTATCGCCGTCCACTGTGGACACTACTATCGCCCGCGCGCCGATCAGCGCTTCGGTGTTGGTCTTGATGTCCGGCCCCGCGAGGAACCGGCGTTTGAGGGTCGGCCGGACGAGGACGAGCATCCCGACCGAGGCGACGGCGAACACCGCGACGTCGATGAACGGGTTCCCGGTCAAGGCGGCCGAACCCGCCCCGAACAGAGCTCCGACACCGACCATGAGCAGGAACAGATCACCCGAGAGCAGCTCGGCGATGATCAAGAGGATGCCGGCGATCAGCCAGATGAGCGCGCCTGTCATGCGTTCATGCTCCCAGATCGCGCCGACTCATACCGGGGAAGCGAATCCGACGTGACCGACGCGTGACCTTGAGTGACCTCACGCAAACCAGACATTCAGGACTCTTCGCCCGGGTCCGAGACGAAGTCGATGAGCCGTTCCACCGCTCCGATCAGCGGTGTTTCCAGATCCCGGTAGCTGCCGACCGCCGCCAGGATCCGCTGCCAGCCCTCCCACGGCTCGCCCCAGCCCAGCACGTCGCAGACGCCCTGTTTCCACTCCGTGCCGCGCGGGATCTTCGGCCAGGCGCGGATGCCGACGACCGACGGCTTCACGGCCTCCCAGATGTCGATGTACGGATGCCCGGTGATCAGCACGTTCTCGTCGCGGATCGCGTCGACGATCCGCGACTCCTTGCTGCCCGCTACCAGATGGTCGACCAGCACCCCGAGACGGCGGCCGGGGCCGGTCCCGAACTCGTCGATGCGGTCGGACAGCACATCCACCCCATCGAGTGGTTCGACCACTACGCCTTCGACCCGCAGGTCGTGACCCCAGACCCGTTCGACGAGTTCGGCGTCGTGCTTGCCCTCCACCCAGATGCGTGAATCGCGGGCGACCCGCGCCTTGAGCCCTTGGACCTGGACCGACCCGGACGCGGAGATCCTCCGTGCCGGGGTTTGCGGGGCCGCCTTCGACGGCACCAGCGTGACCGGTTTGCCTTCGAGCAGGAAACCCGCGGGATTCAGCGGGAACACACGGTGCTTTCCGTGCCGGTCTTCGAGGACGACATTGCCGTACTCGATCTTCACCACGGCACCGCAGTAGCCACTGGCCGGGTCTTCGACCACGAGCCCCGGCTCCGCGGGCACCTCGGGGATCTTCCGCTTGCGCGGGCCGGACAGCACGTCGTCGTACGAATGGGAGCGCACGGCCGACGACGCTATCGGGGCACGGGGGCTCCGTCTTCCCGCCACGCCGGTCAGGAGGCCATGAGCAGCATCGCGTCGACGAACGGAGTCCGCTCGCCCCGCTCCAGCGGGCGCATCACGAACAGCGGCGCGAGCGCGGCACACCACGCGCGCACTCGTCCGGCATCGAAACCCGGCAGATGCGGCGCGATCGCGTCGAGGCCGTCTTCGAGCGTTCCGCCGTCACGCATCGGCAACGTGACCCAGTCGGCCAGATCGAAGGACGGGTCGCCGACACTCGGCCGCGGGTCGATCGCGACCGCTCCCCGTCCGGGCCCACCGTCGAGGACATTGCCCGGATGCAGGTCCCCGTGCACGATCGCGTGCCCTCCTCCGCCGGCCGCGAGTTCGAGCGCCCGCAGCCGCGCGCGATCGAGAGTCTCCAGCGAGAGCGTGGCCTCGGCCACCGAGCCGCGCAGCCCGCGCTCGGCGAGCCGGTACATGAACACGACACGGTCTTCCAGCGGCGGGAAATCCGACGGCGGGGTCACCGAGTGGATCTGGGCCATCAGGTCACCGACCTCGGCCCACGGGACGTTCGCCCCCGCCTCCAGCAGCTCCGTGCCAGGGTCGATGCCCTCCAGCAGGATCGCCCCCGCGGTGAGTTCCGCATCGAGCACCTGAACGACCCGCGAGCAGCCGTCCCACGCCCGCAACGCGGCGGCTTCCGATTCGGCGATCGTGTGATCCGGGGTCAGCTTGAGGACCTTCTTGGCGCCATCGTCCCCGACACAAATGAGAGTCCGCCCGGTGTTGCCCGGTTTCGCATCGACGACCGTCAGCCCCCACCGCGCCGACAGCCGCGCCACGAGCGCGGGCAGTTCGTCACACCACGTCGCGACGCCCGCTCCGAATCGCCTGATCAGCCGCGCACGCGCCTCGTCGTCGATCAGAACAGTGGCCACGGGATGGCCCGCCAGTCGTCACCGGGCTCGGGGAAGACACCCTCCGCCAGAAGCAGGTCGGTACGTTCGGCCAGCGCGCGGATCTCGAAACCGGTGAGGTGCTCGCCGAGCGCGTCCCCGAGTTCCCCGTCCAGCCGCTCGCGAAGCCCGCGAAGCTTGCCGACCTCGGCATCGGTCAGCCGCTCGCCGATCCAGCCCCAGAGCACCGTCCGCAGCTTCGGATCGGTGTGCAGGCAGATCCCGTGATCCACACCGTAGATCCGGCCGTCGGCACCGGCGAGCACGTGGCCGCCCTTGCGGTCGGTGTTGTTGACCACGATGTCGAGCACGGCCAGCTCCCGCATGCCCTGCCGGTCCGCGTGCGCGAGTACCGCCGGTTCGCCGTCGCGATCGTGCGCGTGGAGGACGACACGCCAGTCTTCCGGCAGGTTCTCCGGTGACCGGACGTCGACGAGTTCCTCGTCGGTGGTCTCGATCCACAGCTGCACCATGCCGGGCCCGAACGGCCCGTCGCGCAGGACCGTCGGCGGGATCGCGCCCAGTCCGGAGGCGTCGGCGACCATGGCCGTCGCGACCTCACGGCCCGCGAGCGTCCCGTCCGGGAAGTCCCACAGCGGCCGCTCACCGGAAACCGGCTTGTACACGACGTTCCCGGTGACGCCGTCGAGTTCGATCGTGCAGAAGAGCGTGACGTTGGAGGCGTCGACGAGCCTGCCTTCGACGTCCATCTTGCCGCGCGTCACCAGCTCCCGCGAAGACTCCTCCACCTCGTCAGTCCTCGAGGACGTCGACGTCGCGCCGGTACCCGTTCTGGCGCGGGCAGATGTGGCCCGCCGGGTCGAGCGGTTCCGCGCACAGCGGGCACGGCTTGCGACCGGCGTTGACCACCCGGTCCGCTCGTTCCGCGAACGCGCGCGCCGCGCCGGGACTCAGGAAGACGCGCACGGCGTCCGGCCCCTCTTCGGTGTCGTCCAGAACGACCGTTTCGTCCACCTCGCCCTCCGTCATCGCGAGCAGCTCGATGACGACGGCCTTGCTCTCGGCGTCCCAGCCGAGTCCCATCGTGCCGACGCGGAACTCCTCCTCCACCGGAACGGTCAGGGGGTCGACGTCGAGGAGCTCTTCGGGCGCGTCGTCCGGTACGTCCGCTCCGAACCGGCTGGCGACCTCTTCCAGCAGCGAGCTGAGCCTCTCGGCCAAGACCACCACCTGCTGTTTTTCGATCGTCACACTGATCGTGCGGACGTCCTCGGACGCCTGGAGGTAGAACGTGCGGTCGCCGGGCTCACCGACGGTTCCTGCGACGAACCGGTCGGGCTGGCGGAAGACGTGGATTACGCGAGACATGGCACCTTTGACCCTAGGCCACGGCCCCATGATCGGCATCCGCCGCCCCAAGGTTAAGCCCAGGGCGAAACCGCCGCGCCCCGGGCCGTCACGGGCAAAGGGCCGAACCTAGTCTTCAACCGTGGTTGAGATCGCCCCTTACGGCACCTGGACGTCTCCCCTGTCGGCCGCCGCTGTCGCGGCCTCGGGAGTCAGCGCGCAATGGCTCGATACCGTGGGAAACGAGGTCTGGTGGGCCGAAGCGAGAACCGGTGAAGGCGGCCGCGTGACCCTCGTGCGGTCCCGCGCCGACGGCACGGTCGAAGACGTCCTTCCCGCTTCCTGGAGCGTGCGGAACCGGGTCCACGAATACGGCGGCCGTCCCTGGCTCGTCCTCGGCGACGTCCTGGTCTTCACCCACTGGGCCGATCAGCGCGTCTACCGCCGCGACCTGACCACCGGCGAGACGACACCGTTGACCCCGGAACCGGCGGCCCGGCACCAGATCCGTTACAGCGACCTCCGGCCCGGCCTCGACGGCGAAGTGTGGCTGGTCCGCGAGCGCAGCACCGGCCCCCGGCGCGTCGACATCGCCAGGGATCTCCTCGCCGTTCCCCTCGACGGCGGCCCCGAACGGGTTCTGGCGGCGAGCCATCACTTCCTCACCGCGCCGCAGCTTTCGCCCGACGGCACGCGCGCGGCGTGGATCGGCTGGAACCACCCCGCGATGCCTTGGGACGGCACCGAACTGTGCGTCGCCGAACTCGACGAGGACGGCACGTTCGGGCCACACCAGGTGCTCGCCGGTGCGGCCGACATCTCCGTCTGCCAGGTCGAATGGGAGTCGGCGGACAGCCTGCTGGCGTTGCTCGACCCGGACGGCTGGTGGAACCTGCACCGCGTCGGGCTCGACGGTGGCATCACGAACCTCGCCCCGGCCGAACAGGAGATCGGCGGCGCGCAGTGGAAGCTCGGCACGCGCTGGTTCACCCCGCTCGGCGACGGCAGGTACGCCGTCATCGCGTCGGGCAGGCTCGCCGTCCTCGACGAAGCGACGCGGGAAGTGACCCCGGTGCAGGCCGCCGCCGAACTGACCGCGTGGTCCACCAACGGTTTCGCCGTCCACGAAGGCGCCATCGTCGGCGTCGCGGCGGGGCCGAAGCGCGAAGGTGCGGTCGTGAAAGTCGGTCTCGACGGCGGCCCGGTGACCGAACTCGCTTCGGCACCCGAACCGCCGTCTCCCGCCTACCTCTCGATGCCCGTCGAACGGATCTTCAAGACCGACGAGGGTGACCGGATCCCGGCCTTCGTCTACTTGCCTGCGAACGCCGACTTCGCCGCGCCGGAAGGGGAACTGCCGCCGCTGCTCGTGTACCCGCACGGCGGGCCGACCGGCCGGGACAGTGCGGTGCTCGACTACGAGATCGCCTACTTCACCAGCCGCGGGATCGCCGTCGTCACGGTGAACTACGGCGGCTCGACCGGCTACGGACGCGCTTATCGCGAGCGGCTGCGCGAACAGTGGGGTGTCGTCGACGTCGCCGACTGTGTCACCGTCGCCGAAGCGCTCGCCGCCGAAGGCACGGTCGACGGCGACAGGCTGGCCATCCGCGGCGGCAGCGCGGGCGGATACACCTCCGCCGCCTCGCTGACCACCACCACGACCTACCGCGCGGGCACCGTCATGTACCCGATCCTCGACCTCACCCAGTGGACCGGCGACGGCGGCGAGACGCACGACTTCGAGTCCCGCTACCTCGACGGGCTGGTCGGTCCCCTGCCGGAGGCCGCACAGCGCTACCGGGACCGGTCGCCGATCAACAACGCGGGCACCCTCGCCGGCCCTTTGCTGTTCCTGCAGGGGCTGGAGGACGAGATCTGCCCGCCAGAGCAGGCGGACCGGTTCGTGGCCGGGCTCGAAGGGCGGGGCATCGAGCACGCCTACCTCAGGTTCGAGGGCGAGCAGCACGGTTTCCGGAAGGCGGAGACGATCGTGGCCGCGCTCGAGGCGGAGTTGTCGTTCTACGGTCAGATCCTCGGTTTCGAGACGCCCGGCGTGCCGAAGCTCCGGCTGAGCCGGTGAGGCCACCGAAGACGCGGCCGGGTGACACGATCGCCTTGGTCGCCCCGGCGGGGCCGGTCCCGCCGGACCTCGTCGAGAAGGCGCTGCCGGTGCTCCGCGGCTGGGGCGTCGACGTCCACGTCGGCGAATGCGTCCGCGCGACCTCCGCCGGTTATCTGTCCGCGTCCGACGAGGCGCGGGCTGCCGAATTCACCCGCGCCTGGCTGGACCCTGGAGTCACCTGCGTCCTCGCCGCCCGCGGCGGCTACGGCTCGCAGCGGATGCTCGACCTGCTCGACTGGACGGCGCTGAAGGCGGCCGGGCCCAAGACCTTCGCCGGGTCGAGCGACGTCACGGCGCTGCACCGGGCGGTGAACGTCCACTTGGGACTGGAGACGCTGTTCTCCCCCATGCCCGCGACCACCCTGTTCGACGCGGTGGCCGCCGAACACCTCCGGCTGTCGTTGTTCGAGCCGGAGAGCGTGCGGCTGATCGCCTCACCGACGGCGTCGCCACTGGTGCCGGGCACCGCGACCGGGACGCTCATCGGCGGCAACCTCGCCCTCCTGACGTCAGGCCTCGGCACACCAGAGCAGGGAACCGGGCGTGACGCGCTCGTGCTGCTGGAGGACGTCACCGAGAGCCCCTACCGGATCGACCGGATGCTGACCCAGCTCCTGCGTTCCGGCTGGCTCGACGGCGTTCGAGGGTTCGTGCTGGGCTCGTGGAAGTCCTGCGGTGATCCGGAGACGATCCGAGCCCTGATGCTCGACCGCCTCGGCCCGCTCGGCGTGCCGGTCGCCTGGGACTTCGGTGTCGGGCACGTCCCGGCGTCGCCGACCATCCCTCTCGGCGGGCCGGCCACCCTCGACGCCGACGCGGGCACGCTCCTGACTTTGCCATAACGGCAACGGAACTTGCGGAACCCGCCGAGACGGGGGCATCTTGCGGTCATGGATTCCACACGGCAGTTCTGGGAAGACTTCTACCGGGACAAGGATCAGGTCTGGAGCGGGAGGGCGAACCCGATCCTGGTGAACGAGGTCGCCGCGCTCACGCCGGGAACGGCACTCGATCTCGGCTGCGGCGAGGGCGGCGACGCCATCTGGCTCACCCAGCAGGGCTGGCGGGTCACCGCCGTCGACATCTCGGACGTCGCACTCCAGCGCGCCGCCGCACACGCGGCCGAGGCCGGAGTCGATGGCATCGCCTGGGAGCGCCACGACCTGGCGAAGTCGTTCCCGGAAGGGCGGTTCGACCTCGTCTCCGCACAGTTCTTCCACTCCCCCGTCGCGGAGGACGGCGAGCGGGACAAGGCACTCCGCCGCGCCGCGGAAGCCGTCGCGCCGGGCGGCACGCTCGTGGTCGCGGGCCACGCGGGCTGGCCGACATGGATGGAAGAGCCGCCGCACAAGGACGTCCACTTCCCGACCACCGCCGAGGTGCTCGAATCGCTCGCATTGGCCGACGGCGAATGGACCGTGGAACGACAGGAGCTGATCACCCGCGACTTCCCGGGACCGGACGGCCAGCAGGGAACGCGTTCGGACAACGTGCTCCGCGTGCGCCGCTCGGGATAGGTACCGTCACGGCATGCGGATGACGCCTGCCAAAGCCCGGTCACGGTTCGAAGGCGAGCGGATAGCGAGGCTGGCGACGACGGGTTCGGACGGCGTGCCCCACGTGGTGCCGGTGACGTTCGTGCTCGAAGGCGACTCGGTGGCGTTCGCGATCGACCACAAACCCAAGAGCACGACGGCGTTGCGGCGGCTGAAGAACATCGCGGAGAACCCGGCGGTCAGTTTTCTGGTCGACCACTACGACGAGGACTGGTCCGGACTGTGGTGGGCCCGGGCCGACGGTGTCGCCCGGGTGCTGACCGATCCCGGCGAGCAGGCGCTGCCAGCGCGGCTGCTGCGGGAGAAGTATCCGCAGTACGAGGCGCAGCCTCCCCCGCACGCTGTGGTGACCACGCTCGTTCACTCGTGGAGCGGGTGGCGGGCTTCCTGAGCTTTTCGGCCTTGTTGCCGTTTTACGGCAACAAGGCCGTCGCCATGCCGTATAGGTCGTTATACACTTTGGTGAGCGAGACCGGCGATCCGTGGACCAGCCACGCTCGCTTAGTGGGGTTCTGCCGGTGCGCGGATGGCGATCACGTGTGTCGTCCGGTCGATCACGTGACGTCGCCGGTGCCGGACCTCCTGAGTACATGAAGGACCCCTTCCTGTACCTAGGCGCAAGGATGGGGTCCTTCATGTACTGGGGAAAGGTCGAGTTTCCTCGGCTGAGCCGAGGGGAGGGGCCTTCACGCGCAACCCTTGTGACTGCTGATGCACATGGGGCGCGTGACGATCACCGAAGTCCGTGAAGGCCAAGCCCCAGCATCCACGCCCAGGTACATGAAGGCCCCCTTCCTTGCGCTAGACGCAAGGA